>CAZKOR010000031.1:0-26500 GCA_964554405.1 uncultured Bacteroides sp.
ATGGATGAGTTAATCAAACCGGCTGTAAAAGCGGTAAAAGACGGCGATATCAAATTGATTCCGGAACGGATGGATAAGACTTATTATAACTGGACGGATAATATCAGAGACTGGTGCATCAGCCGTCAGTTATGGTGGGGACACAGGATTCCGGCTTATTATTGCGATAAATGCGGTGAAATTGTAGTCGGAAGACAGATGCCTGACGTCTGCCCGAAATGCGGTGATACACATTTTACACAGGATGAGGATGTATTGGATACATGGTTCTCTTCCGCACTCTGGCCGTTTTCCACATTAGGATGGCCGGATAAGACAGAGGATTTAGAGTATTTTTATCCGACAGACGTGCTTGTTACCGGATACGATATTATCTTTTTCTGGGTTATCCGTATGATATTCTCCGGCTATGAGCAGATGAACGAAAAACCATTCCATACAGTATTGTTCCACGGACTTGTCAGGGATTCTCAGGGACGCAAAATGAGTAAATCTCTGGGGAACGGCATTGATCCGTTGGAAATTATTGAACAGTACGGCGCAGATGCGCTGCGTCTGACGCTGATTACGGGCAATGCGCCGGGAAATGATATGCGTTTCTACAATGAAAGAGTGGAAGCAAGCCGAAACTTTGCCAATAAAGTATGGAATGCCTCCCGCTTTATTATGATGAATATGGAACAGGCGCAGGAAAAGACGGGCGCAAGAGGCTGGGAATGTTCATATGATAACATTAAGAATAAGTTAGAGCCTGCCGATAAATGGATTATATCGAAGCTGAATACCCTTGTTCAGGATGTTACGGACAACATGGAGCACTTTGAACTCGGTATTGCGGTACAGAAAGTTTATGATTTTATATGGGATGAATTCTGCGACTGGTATATCGAAATGGTAAAACCCCGCCTTTACAGCAAGGAAGAAGCGGATGACCAGAGCAAAACAGCAGCATTGTGGACTTTAAAAAATGTGCTGATGGATGCGCTGAAACTGTTGCACCCGTATATGCCGTTCGTGACAGAGGAGATCTTTTGCACGATACAGTCGGAAGAGGAATCGATTATGATTTCCCGCTGGCCCGAGTATACGCCAGAGCGGAATTATGCAAAAGAAGAGACTGCGATTGAGCTTATGAAAGAGGCTGTCCGCGGTATCCGAAATGTGCGTACACAGATGAATGTTGCGCCAAGCAGAAAAGCGGCGGTATTCGTAGTGAGTGAAAAAGAGGATGTTCGGCGCACTTTTTCCGATGGTAAGCTGTTTTTTACTTCTTTAGCCGGAGCAAGCGATATGACGATACAGGAAGACCGGCAGGGTATCGCGGATGATGCGGTTTCCGTTGTTATCCCGAATGCGGTACTCTACATTCCTTTTGCGGAACTTGTGGATATTAAGCAGGAAATCGAGCGTTTAGAGAAAGAAAAGAAGCGTTTAGAGGGCGAACTTGCGCGTGTAAACGGAATGCTGCACAATGAAAAATTCATGTCGAAAGCGCCGGAATCGAAAGTTGAAGAGGAACGCGCCAAACTGGAAAAATATACACAAATGATGGAACAGGTAAAAATTCGTCTGGAACAATTGCAATAAAATATTTTTTGGTATAGAATATAAATAGAGGTATTAGGAGGTGAGTCTGTGAGTACACAATTTTCTTCGGAACAATTGGATAGATTGAAAGCTGCTATGGCGAAACTGCAGGAGGCGGTGGAGCCTGAATTTGCCGTGCCCGAAGAAATGGATGTGGAAATTCAGGAAGAGGAAAGCATCTTAACCAAAGGCACTTATTTGAAAGTGGATGAGGATGAGATGGCGGCGTGGCTCTATTTGATGCCTCCGGAACCTGAGATTGAATACCGGAAACAGGATTTGATTGATTACCTGAATCAGAGAGGTGTGGTAGAAGGCTTACACCAATCAAATCTTTCGGCAATGATCAAAAAGAAAGTCTATAACAGGGAGATTTTAGTTGCCAAAGGACGGGAAATACAGGACGGCGAAAACGGTTATTTTGAGTATTTGTTCACACCGGAGGAATACGGTGTGCCGAAAATCAGAGAAGACGGTTCCGTTGATTATACGAATATGAGCGCCCTGCAGAATGTTAAGGCGGGGGATAAAGTAGCGGTTTATCACCCGGCGAAACAGTCGGTAGACGGCTGTACCGTACTTGGGAATGTCATGCCGGGAAAACTGTATCATGATTTGCCCCCGATGCGCGGAAAGGGCATCCGACGGGAGGATGAGGTTTATTATGCACAGTCCGACGGTAAAATCGAAGTCAAGGACGGTAAGATTGATATTCAGAACGTGCATGAAATTTCCGGCGATGTCGATATGATTATCGGTAAGGTGGAGTTTTTTGGCGATATTATTATTTATGGAAATGTAGAAGAGGGCGTTACGATACGTGCCGGCAGAAATATTGAAATTCACGGCTCTACAAGCCTTGCCAATTTGTATGCGGGCGGCGATATTATTTTATCCCGCGGCATTCAGGGCGGCAATAGAGCGAAAGTATCGGCAAGAGGCAGTGTGTTTGCGGATTTCATTGAGCATACGAGTATAGAAGCAGGCGGCTCAGTGCAGGCAAATATTATTATGAATTCTAATATCAATGCGAAAGATAAAGTCATTGCAACAGGTAAAAAAGGCGCGATTATCGGCGGTTATGTCAATGCGCTTAAAGGTGTGGAAGCGACCAATGCAGGGAACGTTGCGGAACTAAAGACGATTATCCACTGCGGTTATGAAGCGCAGACACATGAGCAGTTACTGGGCATCAGACGTCAGGAAACAGACATTAAAGCCAAGATTGCAGAACTGGTTGATTCGATGACGGAGGCTCTTCGTGAGAAACGTATGAAAGGTGCACAGACATCCGAGGCGACTGAAAAGAAACTTTTAGGATGGAATAAAATGAAAGACCAGTATTTCGCACAGCTGGATAAAGTTGAAGCTGAGCGTAAAGAGCTGGAAGAGATGGTAGAACAGAGTAAAGGCTCGGAAATTAAGATAGACGGCAATGTCTACCGTGGCGTTGTTATCTGTGTGAATGCGGAACAGATGATGATTGAGCGTAATACCTGTTTTATGAAATACAATGCCGATAGAGGAGCGATAGAAAGCAGTGTCATCATTCACAACTGATAGTGTAGAGACATATGAAGCTGCAAAACAGTATATTATGGAGCTTCCTAAATTTACGAAAAAAAACAGTATGGAGCATACAAGATGCTTCTTAAAGAATATCTGTTCTTCGGAAGATTTGGATAAAGTCAGAGTGATTCACGTAGCAGGCACAAACGGAAAAGGTTCCGTTTGTGCTTATTTACATTCCGTTTTGCAGGAGACGGGATTTTCCAGCGGTATGTTTACATCACCGCATCTGGTATCGATACGGGAGCGGTTTCTTATCAATGGGCAGATGGTTTCCAAAGAAGACTTTTTATGGGCATTCCTACAGATTGCAGAAAAAGTCCGCCATTTGCCAAAAGAATTAGAGCAAACAGATTACCATCCCTCTTTTTTTGAATATCTTTTTTTTATGGCAGTTGTACTTTTTATAAAATATCGTGTACAATATATGATATTGGAGACCGGATTGGGCGGCAGACTGGATGCAACAAATGCCATTGACAAGAAAGATGTATGCGTTATTACGTCAATTGGTTATGACCACATGGAATATCTCGGAGAAACACTACCGGAAATTGCTGCGGAAAAAGCAGGGATTTTTCGGGAAAAAGTACCGGTTGTTTATTTTGAAAAAGAAAAATGTGTATCTGAAATATTGGAAAAATGTGCGGATTTTGTAGGAACAAAGACATTTCCGCTATCATTTCAGGCGATAAAAGAAATAAATAGTCATGATAAAACTATTGATTTTTCTCTCCAATCAAATTATTATGGTTATATTAGGTTACGTGTGCCTACAATAGCAACGTATCAGATAGAAAATGCTTCACTTGCGGTTGCGGCGTTAGCGCAGCTTCCTGACAGGGAATGTATTTCTATTAAACAGATACAAAACGGCATCGGGAAGATGCACTGGGAGGCCAGGATGGAAGAGATAATGCCATCTGTCTATCTTGACGGTGCACATAATACCGATGGCATACAGTCATTTTTGCAGACAGTGAGACAGGATGGCTGTCAGGGAAAGCGTTTTTTACTCTTTTCCATGGTGAAAGAAAAACAGTATCGGAGCGTTTGTGATATGCTTGCAGCGTCCGGACTGTTTAAAGTAATAGGCGTAGTGGCAATACTGGATAAGAGAGCTTTGCCGCTGCAGGAATTAGCAGATTATTTCGGACAATATACCGAATTACAAATACGAACATATGACAGATTGGAAAGTGCCGTGCAGGATATGGCTGCAAGCCGTAAAGCGCAAGACAGAGTGTATATTGTCGGTTCATTATATTTGGCGGGCGAAGTGAAAGCCCTTTTAAGGAGGCACTTAAATGATTAATTTTGAAGAAGAGTTGAGGAAGTTTCATCCAAGTCTTGAAGTGGAAGATGCGGAAGAAGCGATTTACAATCAGGATATGACAGATATGGCGGATTTAATGGTAAAAGTGGTAAAGGAATCGAAGTCGGCAAAAGAGTAACGAAATTCGTGGATGAAGAAAGGAACAGGGACAAAATAACAGATGAAATGTTACAATTGCGGATGTGACTTGACCGGACACGATTTTTGTACCGGCTGCGGTGCCGATGTATCCCTTTACAAGAAGATTATATATATATCCAACCGGTTTTATAATGACGGTTTGGAGAAAGCGAATGTCAGGGATTTAACCGGCGCTATTTCAAGTCTGCGTCAGAGTTTAAAATTTGATAAAAACAATGTAGAAGCAAGAAATTTATTGGGATTGGTTTATTTTGAGACCGGAGAAGTGGTAGCCGCGCTCAGCGAGTGGGTTATCAGCAAGAACCTGCGGCCGAAGAAAAACATAGCGGATGACTATATCGGCATGATACAGACCAATCCGACAAGACTTGACACGATTAATCAGACAATTAAAAAGTACAATCAGGCGTTGACTTATTGTAATCAGGACAGCTCAGACCTTGCGATTATACAGTTAAAAAAGGTGCTGTCTCTCAATCCGAAATTTATTCGGGCGCATCAGTTACTGGCGCTTCTGTATATTAACGACGAAGAGTGGGAGAAGGCAAAACGTGAACTGGTAAAATGTATCCAGATTGATACGAACAATACGATAACATTACGCTATCTGAAAGAAGTGGATGAAATGCTGCTTCCGGAGGAGGGTGTCAAGACAAATAATAAGAAGAAAAAACGCTCGGAAAGCGTTGTGAAGTATCAGAGCGGCAATGAGACTATCATTCAGCCTGTGAATATGAAAGAAGGCAAAGGGGTAGGCTCCTTATTGAATCTGGGAATCGGTCTTATTATCGGTATTGCGATTGCCGTATTCCTGATTCTTCCTGCGAGGATTTCGACAGAAAAAGCAGGCATTAATGAAAACCTGCGTATTGTCAGTGAACAGTCGGATGCTAAGAGCGCAACCATTGATGAGTTAGAGCAGCAGATAAAGGAATTGCAGGAAACGAACAGTTCATTAACGCAGGATTTGGATGCTTATATGGGAAAGGACAATAATCTTCCGGTTTATGATCTTTTGCTTGAAGCTGCGAACGCATATATGACGAATCCGTCGGATGTCATTACTGTTGCCGATTATCTTGAAGAAATCAATATGTTATCAGAAGAGTCGGAGGAAGAACACTCCGATGCATATGATAAATTATACAATACTATTCTTGCTCTGATAGGACCGGTCGCCGCAAAAGCTTATTATGATGAGGGATATGAGGCATATAAAGTGGAGAATTATCAGGAGGCGATTCCGAATCTGGAGCGGGCGTATCAGTATGATGCATCGAATGGAGAAGCGATTTACTATCTGGCGAATTCCTATAACAGCGTAGGGCGCAAAGAAGATGCCATAGAGGCATACAAACTGGTAATTGAATTCTTCCCCGGAACGGTGAAGGCATCGAAATCGGCAACATTTCTTGCAGAATTAGAGGGGCAGTAGAAAACAAATAAAGTGAAAATGATTAGTATACAAAAGAGAACAGGGAAATTCCTTGTTCTCTTTTTGAACATAAGGATGTTTCGCGGAGCGTGGCATCCGTTGTTTGTAAAAAAGCAGATTACTATAACGAAAGGGGAAAACAATGGAAGAGGAATTCAAAGTAATTGACAATTATCTAATGATAAGAATGCCGGATGAAATTGACCATCATCATTCGGTTGACATAAGCAAGGAAGCAGACAGATATATTATGGAATCCAAAGTGGGTAATGTTGTTTTTGATTTTGAGAGGACAACCTTTATGGATAGTTCCGGAATCGGCATTATCGTTGGAAGGTATAAGAAAATATCCTGTTTTGGCGGAAAAGTGTTTGCGATTAACGTAGGAAACCGCGTACGCAGGATTTTAATGCTTTCAGGGTTACATAACATAGTAGAAATTATGGAATGAAGCAGAAAGGAGATATCAATGATAGAGATTGTAAATTGGAGTAAGAATACACAGGTAAAAAATGAAATGAGATTGGAGTTTCGGGCGCTTTCTGAAAATGAGGCATTTGCCAGAACGTCAGTAGCTGCTTTTGTGACACAGCTTAACCCGACGTTAGAAGAGATTTCGGATATTAAGACTGCGGTTTCGGAGGCGGTGACGAATGCCATTATTCATGGTTATGACGGAGTACAGCAGGAGGAAAATAAAGTATGGATTCACTGTATGATAAAGAATGATGTGTTGGAAGTGGAAATACGGGATATGGGAGTCGGTATTGAAAATATTGAAAAGGCGATGGAACCGCTCTATACGACAAAACCGGAACTGGAACGCTCCGGTATGGGATTTTCTTTTATGGAGGCATTTATGGATGACTTGGAGGTTGTTTCCGAAGTGGGGCAGGGGACGACGGTACATATGTTAAAAAAACTCGGGACATGCTCATGGATTGGGGGATTAGATTGATTTATGGAAGAAACTGCCGTATTGATTGAACGTTCACAGGCAGGAGATAAAGAAGCAAGGGAGAGACTGATAGAGGAGAATCTGGGACTGGTACGTCATATCGTGAAGCGCTTTCTGGACAGAGGATATGATGCGGAAGACTTATTTCAAATAGGCTGCATCGGTTTAATGAAAGCGATTGATAAGTTTGATTTACACTTTGATGTAAAGTTTTCTACTTATGCCGTGCCGATGATACAAGGGGAAATTAAGCGTTTTCTGCGGGATGACGGTATGGTAAAAGTGAGCCGGACTCTTAAAGAAAACGGTTGGAAAATCAAACAGGCGGCGGAAAAACTTTCGCACGCTTACGGGCGGGAGGCAACACTGTCGGAGTTGTCGGAGCAGACAGGTTTAAGTGTGGAAGACATAGTGCTTGCCTTAGATGCGAATATAGAAGTGGAATCTATCTACAAATCCGTTTATCAATCGGATGGTAATGAAATCTATTTGGTAGACCAGGTGGTAGGGGAAGCGGGCGGCGTAGGACACTCTGTGCTGGCAAACGGTACGGGAGCCGGCAGCAGTATTTGTGAAGATACGGAAAAAGAAAGACTTCTCAACCATATGCTGTTGCAGCAGCTATTGGAAGGATTGGAAGAGCGGGAAAGAGAACTTATCCGTCTGCGCTATTTTCACGATAAGACACAGGTTGAGGTTGCAAAAGAAATGGGAATCAGTCAGGTACAGGTCAGCCGCATGGAAAAGAAGATATTGCTGCATTTGCGTAGCGAGTGCCTGGCGGAGAGATAGAATTCCGATAGAATATCTATGTATTTTCTTGTGAAAAAAAGAAATAAGTTATATAATAGTGTAAAGAGAAGTTCTAAGGTTCACACGGTGAGAGAAAGGCATAGTTAGAAAGATGAATTATCGTACGGATAAATACGGAAATGAAATTTCAGTTCTGGGTTATGGCTGTATGCGCTTTACGCAGAGTGCTGGAAAAGTGGATATGGAAAAGACGGAACGGGAGATTTTAGAAGCTTATCATGCCGGTGTCAATTATTTTGACACGGCGTATATCTACCCCGGAAGCGAAGATGCGCTCGGAAGAATACTGGAGAAGAATCAGATTCGGGATAAGGTAAGTATTGCGACAAAACTGCCGCATTACCTGATTAAAAAATCCGACAGTATAGAGAAGTATTTTTCGGAACAGTTAAAGAGACTGCGTACGGATCATGTGGATTATTATCTGATGCATATGCTGACAGATGTAAAAACATGGAACCGGCTAAAAGAACTTGGTATTCTGGAATGGCTGGAAGAAAAGAAAAAAAGCGGAGCAATCCGTCAGGTCGGTTTTTCTTATCACGGCAACTCGGATATGTTTTGTGAACTATTAGATGTGTATGACTGGGATTTCTGCCAGATACAGTATAATTATCTGGACGAGCATTCACAGGCAGGGCGTAAGGGGCTTGACTATGCAGCATCCAAAAAAGTACCGGTTATTATTATGGAACCTTTAAGGGGCGGCAAGCTTGTCGGTCAGTTACCGGAAGAGGCGAAACGTCTGTTTGCAGAATATCCGGTAAAGCGCAGTCCGGCGGAATGGGCATTTCGCTGGTTATGGAATCAGCCGGAAGTCACCTGTGTATTATCCGGTATGAATTCTTTAGAGATGGTAAAAGAAAATGTCAAAACGGCATCGCAGACGCAGGTGGGAGAATTTACAGAAGCGGATGAGAAGCTGTTAGAGGATGTTGTACGGGCTATCAATGCGAAAGTAAAAGTCGGCTGTACGGGATGCCGGTATTGTATGCCTTGCCCTAAGAATGTGGATATACCGGGTACGTTTGCAGCTTATAACAGAAGATATACCGACGGACGCAGGGCTGCGATAATAGAATATGTCATGTGTACGGCGCTGCGAAAAGATTCTTCAGCAGCATCTAACTGTATAGAGTGCGGAAAATGTGAAACGCATTGCCCGCAGCATATTGAAATTCGGAAAGAGTTAAAGAACGCCCGCAAAGAGTTGGAGGGACCGCTCTACAAAATAGCGCGTAAAGTAGTACAGCTTTTGAAACTGTATTGATGTACATAAAACACTTGCTTTGCATACGGGAATATGATAGATTAGAGAAAGAGAATATAGAAAGAGGTGAAAGGATGAAGTAATAATCTGCTTTTGAAACATGAGGACAGGAAAACGACAGAACATTTTGTGTGATTGCGTAAAGTGTTATGGTTTTTGTCATGTTGCCAAAAGTGGGTTATGTTTCTGGATTTCCCTCTTTTTTTCGTGTTATTTTATAATAATCTATAAATAGAAAGAGCAGGAATCGGGTAAGGGACATGATACGGAATCATTTGGCAGCAGATGATTCTTTTTTTATGCAGTCAGGAAAGGCGGGGAACTATGGCGAAAATAAATGTATCTAATCTGACTTTCTGCTATGAGGGAAGTTTTGACAATATTTTTGAAAATGTATCATTTAGCATTGATACGGACTGGAAACTTGGTTTTATCGGGAGAAACGGCAAGGGAAAGACGACTTTTTTAAACCTGTTAATGGGGAAATATGAGTATCAGGGCGGTATTCAGACGTCGGTGGCATTTGACTATTTTCCCTATCAGGTCAGCGAAGAACAGATGAAAAGGAGCATTGCGGAGTTTTACGATGAGCTTGCGTCGAATCTGGAGTCATGGAGAATCTTGATGGAAGTGGAAAAACTGGGAATGGAGGCGGAACTTTTGTATCGTCCGTTTGAGACGCTCAGCCACGGAGAGCGTACCAGAGTCATGCTTGCCATACTATTTTCCAGAGATAATTACTTTTTGCTGATTGACGAGCCGACGAATCATTTAGACAGGGAATCCAGAGAGATTGTAAAAGAATATCTGCGAAAAAAGCAGGGCTTCTTATTAGTATCGCATGACAGGGATTTGCTGGATGCCTGCGTGGACCATATTCTTGTATTGAACAGAGTGTCAATCGAGGTGCAAAAGGGAAATTTCTCTTCATGGTGGGAGAATAAGAAGCGGATGGATGCCTTTCATGAGGCGGAAAATGAAAAGCACCGCAAAGAAATCAGTAAGCTGAGAGAGGCGGCGGACAGGGTTGACAGATGGGCGGATAAAAACGAAAAAACAAAAATCAGATTTGACCCTGTAAAAGAACATGACCGTTCTAAAGATACAAGGGCTTATATCGGCGCAAAGACAAAGGCGATGCAAAAGCGTGTCAAGCAGATGGGTGAGAGGATTGAAAGAGAAATCGAGGAAAAAGAGGGACTTTTGCAGGACATTGAAAAATCCGTGGATTTAAAGATAATGCCGCTTACTCATCATAAAGACGTTCTCATCAGAGCGCAGAAGTACAGCTTATCTTATGGGGAACGAAACATTTTGCAGGAGTTTGATTTTGAACTTTCTCAGGGAGAACGTGTACTTCTGCGGGGCGCAAACGGCAGTGGCAAGTCCAGTTTTATCAAGGCTGTGTTAAAGGCTGCAGGTACGGAAACAGATGATACGGCTGCTATGATACAGAGCGGCATTCTCAGTACGGCAAGCGGGCTGAGAATATCTTATGTAAACCAAAATGCTTCTCATTTGAAAGGAGATTTAAAGAATTTCTGTCTGCGAGAGAATCTGGATGAGAGTCTTTTAAAAGCTATATTACGCCAGCTTGATTTCGAGCGTGTTCAATTTACGAAACGGATGGAAGAATATTCGGAGGGGCAGAAGAAAAAAGTGCTTATTGCAGCGAGCCTGCTGCGGCAGGCGCATCTGTATATCTGGGATGAACCGCTCAACTACATTGACGTTTTTTCCCGTATGCAGATAGAGGAACTTCTTTTGCGCTATCAGCCCACGATGTTGTTTGTGGAGCATGATGTCCGTTTCCAGGAAATAATTGCAACGAGGGTGGTGGAATTAACTAGATAAAGCACACACTGAATTAACGATATTTCGTTTTAAAATATCGAGTAATTAAGTTGACGCTCTGTGTTGGCTGTGATATACTGTAATCACTAAAAACAGCAACCAAAATAAGGCGGTGATAAGATGACAGACAGTGAAAAACTTGATTTGCTTCTTTTAGACATGCAGGGTATGAAAGCAGACATGCAGGGTATGAATATCAGAATTGACAATTTAGAATTGCAGATGAAACAAACCGAGCAGAACTTGAAAAATGAGATACGGAAAGAGTGCGGTTTGGTTCTTGATGAAGTGGAAAGAGTACACAGTATTCTTGACAGACATAAGGCTGATAAGTCAGTACATACAGCGTAACCAACTATTTTGATTTTCCCGGTTGAAATATATGGATATTTCATGTAAAATAATACTAATTGGATAAGTGTCAGGATACAAAGTGTGAAAGGAAGGATTATGTCATGGATGGTTCGACAGGATTTTTATTATTAGCAGGTGGTTTAGTAGTTATTATAATACCCGTAGTGATTTCCGTAGTATCTGCAGTTGTGTCCGGTATAGCGGCAGCAGTAGATGATGAGGAAGACTAAGATGAAAGGGTATAGTTATGGAAATGAATTCTTTCCAGTATCAGGTAGCGAGTATTGATGGTGACTATGCGAATTTAAGGCGCATTGATATTGAAAGCGATGAAATTAAGCTGGTGGCGCGTGCATTGCTGCCGCCCGATATTTCTGAGGGAACGAAGCTGCGCTATGAGTATATGCAGTATGAAGTAATGGATTGAAAACAATAAAGGAAGTCTCAATGAAGTCTGGAAAAACGGAATCAAAAATCTCTATATTACTGATTGCTTTGTTCATAGCAGGTTTAATACCCATTTTTTTATTAGGAAGATATGATTATCAGTCGGCGGACGATTACGGTTTCAGTGCTTACAGCCATATTGCATGGATGCAGAGTCATTCTGTGATACAGGTGCTGAAGGGAGCCGGAGAAACCGTAATAGAACGCTGGTTTGGATGGCAGGGAACATTCTCCAGCATTTTTGTGATGGCGCTACAGCCGGGAATATGGGGAATGTATAGTCTGGTTCCTTGGATTATGATAGGAGCCATGACGTTTTCCACGCTTTTTTTCTTTTATGTTGTTTTTAGAAAGTGTATTCAGGTACGCCTTGCCATTTTCTATAGCATATCTATGATTTATCTAAATTTTGCTCTGCAATGTATGATCGATAAGACAGAAGGGTTTTTCTGGTTTAATGGAGCTGCCCATTATATGATTCCGCACAGTGTGGCGCTGTGCTTATTTGCATTGCTCATTTTACTGATAGCAGAAGAAAAAAAGGCGCTTCGACGTATGATAATTATGTGCTTTTTGGCTGTTTTTACAGGCGGCAGCAATTACATTACAGCCCTTATTACGTTGCTTTTGTTCGTCAGCGCGATTGCTCTGTTGTTGTTTCTGAGAAAAAAACAAAAATGCAGGCTGCTTATTTTGCCGTTTTTGTTTTTACTCGCTGCGTTTCTTCTTAATGTATTAGCGCCGGGCAATGCTGTCCGTCAGGCAGAATTGACAGTTCGTCCGGGCGTTATCAAATCCGTTTTGTTATCTTTTTATTATTGTATAGAGTATATGGTGGATATATGGTTTAACTGGACTTATCTTTTATTTATCTTTGCGCTGCTGCCGTTTCTATGGGAAGCTGTCAAAGCGTGCGGTAAAAGATTTTCTTACCCTGTGCCGCTTCTTGTGTTTGCTTATTCTTACTGTATTTTATCCGCTATGTTTACGCCCAGTGTATTTGCGAGCGGAAGTGTCGGCAGCGGACGAATTTTTAATATTATGTTCTTAGATTCTATGATTTTGACAATTCTTAATATTTTCTATTTTATGGGCTGGCTGTACAGGCGGCTTGGTTTGGCAGAACATGTTTCGGGATCCTGTCTGGAAAAAGCAGACGTCAAATGGTATCTGCTTGCTGTTTTATGTCTGGGAGCTTTTGTCGGAGCAATGTATACAAAAGTAAATCCGGATAATTTCACATCATCCTCCGCCGTGTATTCCCTGATAACAAGGGAGGCGGCGTCCTATGGTGAAGAAACGGCAGAAAGAGAAAAACTGTTAAAAGAAGCAGTGGAAAGTGATGCTGTTTCTATTGCCGTTCCGCGCTTAACAGTTCATCCTTATCTTTTGTTCTGGAGCGATATCGAGGAAGATGCGGGAGACTGGACTAATATATCTATGGCCAGATATTACGGAAAAGACAGTATTTCCGGGATAGAAAACTAAATTTCTATAAATATTCTAATGAATAAAATCTATTCAATGAATCCATAATAAGTCAATAAAAAGAAAAATGGATAGGGAAGTTATGTCAACTAATAATGTAACCTTATATTTAAAAGCGGAGCAGAACGTGGAATTGCAGTCGGAAGATGTTTATGTCAAAGACATCGGGAAAGTAACATGTACGGACGAGCAGATTCTGGCAAAAGTGAAAACGATTAAGCTTCATCACTTTAAAAAAGACGGGCAAAAAAGAACCGTTATCAGCATTTTGAAAGTCATTGAGGAAATCGGGAAATCCTTTCCGAATGTCAGTGTGGAAAATATCGGAGAAACGGATGTTTTAGTGGAACAGGTAGATGTGGATAAACATAAAGGACCTGTTCAGACAGCGAAAATTGTCTTTGTATCGGCAATTGCTTTTTTCGGTACGGCATTTACCATCATGGCATTCCATAATGATATCGCTATCAATGACGTGTTTTCCAAAGTGTATGAGATGGTGATGGGGCAGAAAAGTGATGGTTATGGAATACTGGAACTTTCTTATTCCATAGGACTTGCAGTCGGCATTATCCTCTTTTTTAACCACATCGGCGGCAGGCGCATTACGAAAGACCCGACACCGATTGAAGTGGAAATGCGTGTCTATGAAACGGATGTCAATAAAGCTTTGATAGAAACAGCAGACAGGGAAGGAAAGAGCATTGATGTTAATTAAGCAGATTTTTATGGCGATACTGGGGGCGAGTTTTGGCTTTGTCGTATCGGGAGGCGTATTTACCGTACTGATTTCCGTTGGACTTATGCCGAGATTTGCGGGGAAAATGCATATTGCCGGGCATATTTTTACGTTGGAGGAAATGGTGGTATTAGGGACGATTGCAGGAGATTTTCTCAGTGTTTTCAGTGATTACGGGCATATCGGGGAGTGGATACTTTCCCATGAAGTGTTTGGCGCAGGACGAACGGAGACAATCTGGTACATGGCAGGAAGCGTCGGACTGATTCTTTTTGGCGTTTTTTCAGGCATTTTTGTAGGATGTCTGGCGCTTGCCATTGCGGAAATGCTCAATACGTTACCTATTTTTTCCAGAAGAATCGGTTTCAGACACGGTCTTGGCATTGCCATTTTAGCAGTTGCGCTTGGAAAACTGGCGGGAAGCCTGATTTATTTTACACAGGCAGTCTATCTGCACAGCGGTTCATAGATTGCGTAAGCAGTGAGAAAGTATAGAAAATAGAAAGGCAAGGTTATTGATATGGATGAAAATCAAAAAAACATGCAAAAAGAAGCAAAAAACCAGAAATATCAGGAGCGCGTCAAGAAAGTAACGCCCGCTAAGAATCTTTTTTTGCAGATGGTGAAAGCGTTTGTAGTCGGTGGAATTATTTGCTGTATTGGGCAGGGGATTTTAAACTATGCAACAAACCGCGCAGGACTGGATAAGGAAACGGCGGCGGCATGGTGCTCTATGCTGCTGGTTCTCCTTAGCGCGCTGCTGACAGGATTTAATATTTATCCGAAACTGGTGGAATGGGGCGGCGCCGGAGCGCTTGTGCCGATTACAGGGTTTGCTAATTCCGTGTCCGCACCGGCAATAGAGTATAAAAAAGAGGGGCAGGTATTCGGCATTGGATGCAAAATCTTTACGATTGCTGGACCGGTGATTCTTTACGGTATTTTTACGAGCTGGGTGCTTGGAGTGTTTTATTGGATGCTTTCGCATTTGTAAAAGTTTATATGTAAGGAAGTCGGAAAAAGACATTTTAACAGTATGTTAGAATGTCTTTTTTCTAACTTGAAAAAGTATCTCTATAGCGATATAATTGTACAAAAGATAGTAGGAAAGGACATATTATTATTGATATGAAGAAAAATTTGTTTCATGGCTCGGAATTTGTGATAGAAAAGCCAATGTATGGAGAAGGCGCAAGAACCAATGATTATGGAAGGGGATTTTATTGTACGGAGAATGCGGAACTGGCAAAAGAATGGGCATGTGCAAAAAATAAAAACGGCTATCTTAATGAATACGAATTGGATTTTTCGGGATTAAAAATTTTGAATTTGAACAGTTCTGAATACTCGGTGCTGCATTGGCTGGCGCTTTTAGCGGATAATCGCACTTACTGGCAAAAAGGGAGCATTGCGGAAGAAGGGAAGAAATATATCAAGGAAAATTTTCTCATAGATATTGCGGGATACGATATTATTATAGGTTACAGGGCTGATGATTCTTATTTTTCCTTTGCGCAGGACTTCGTAATGGGAGCGATTTCGCTTGAAAAGCTATCGGAAGCTATGAAATTAGGAAAACTTGGAGAACAGGTAGTTTTGAAGAGCAGACAGGCATTTGAAAGAATTGAATATAAGAGAAGTGAAGCTGTGAGTGCGGAAGAATATTATATTAAAAAAGCGGCAAGAGATAAGGAAGCACGAAAAGAATATAGGTTATCGAGGAAAAAAGCAGCAGATATTCACGAAATCTTTATTTTGGATATTATGAGAGAGGGTATGAAACATGGAGATTCGCGCTTACGATGAAATATACTTAATGTCAGCTCAAAGAATATTGGGTGATATGTTGGATTGTGCCGTGTTTTCCTATGAAATGGATGTTGATAAGTTTTTTGATATGTTTCTTGTATCAGGAATAGCCAAGCAGTTTGAAAACGGAAATCCCGTTTATGTGGCAGGTATGACAGGCTGTGAGATGGCAAAAGAAGTGATGCGGACAAGTGGGATGAAAGTCTCAGATGATCCGGATGAAATGTATCAGGATAAATCACCGGAATATTGGAGCGGATGGGCATTAGCCTATTACCAGTGGTATAGCGGAAAAACATTTTCCAGAATCCATGAAGCGGTTTCCATACAGGAGATATTATATTGGTATCCGACATTTCATGAAGCGGATATAATGAAGTTTGTTGCGGCGATGGATGAACAGTTGCAACGCTTTTATGCAGATACAAATTTAAAAAGAATACGGAAGTTTGCGAGGCTGTCACAAAATGAACTTTCCGCAGAGTCCGGTGTTCCGCTTAGGCAGATTCAGCTTTTTGAACAAAGGCGGAGAGATATTAATAAGACACAGGCAATCAATCTTTTCAGACTGAGTAAGGTACTGGGATGTAAGAGTGAGGATTTGTTGGAATTGTAGAGAAAAAATGCAGATGTAAAACAGGATAGGGAAAATGATATGAACGAAAGCGTACACGAATATAGAAAAATGTTGACCGAAAATCAGGCAAAAACAGAAAAAATATTATGTAAACTTGCCAAAAAAGGAGATTTGCAAGCTGTTGAAGCTTTGAATGGTTATTATGAAAAATGTGTAACAGAAGCAAAATCGGCGAAAGAAGCAGCTAAAATCAGAAAGAAGGCATTCAAGGCGTGTCTGCTGGGTGCCGGACATAACAGTCCTCATTGGCTGATATTTGCAGGAGAAATGTATCGTTACGGAGTGGGAACCGACAAAGATGAGAAAAAAGCCTTTGCCTGCTATGAAAAGGCGGCGGCGCTTGGCTCTGTGGAGGCAATAGTCAAAGTAGGGCGTGCATTTTTAAACGGAATAGGCGTATCGGTAGATTATCAGAAAGCTATGAGCTTTTTTGAATCGGCGGCAGGGCAGAATAATCCGGAAGCTATGGTCTTAATAGCTTATTTGTATGAAAACGGAAAGGGGGTTCCTTTTGACTATGAAAAGGCCTTAGAATGGCTGGAGCGGGCGGAGCAAAGTTGTAATATGTGGCTGCAGCAGGAACTGTCGGAAGAAGACCGGAAGTATTATCAGTCGCTGTTAAAGGATGTGGATGAAAAAAGAAAACATTGTGAGGTGGTTTCTTGTGTGAAGGTATTGGAGAATGAAGGCGTTTCCACGGAACAAAGACAGCAGGCGTTCTCCCGCCTTTCAGAACTTGCGCAAAGCGGGAATGATTCATGGGCGCAGGTGAATATGGGGATTTTATACGAAGAAGGAAAGGGAGTTGAACAGGATGATAAAAAGGCGCTGGATTATTATCTAATGGCTGCCGGAAACGGTTCTACCGGAGCAATGAATAATATCGGTAATTTTTATTTGCATGGAAAAGCTGTGGAAAAAGACGATAATAAAGCATTTGAGTGGTACAAAAAGGCAGTAGAATTATCGGGAAATGCTGCTGCCGAATGCTCACTTGGCATGTGCTTTCACTATGGTTATGGAACTGCAGTTGATTATGAAAAAGCGCGTCATTTCTATACAGAGTCTGCAAAACAAGGCAACGGACTTGCGTTATACCGTCTGGGACTTTTATATGAACAGGGACTTGGAGTTGCAAAAGACAGCCGCATGGCAAAGCAGTATTTTGGAGAGGCATTGCATTACGGCTGCCGGGAGGCAGCGCTTAAGCTGTAAGGTTTGCAGTAGACAAATAATATACATAAAGGAGACAAACCATGAACAAAAACAATTTTGCGATAACCCCGCCGATGGGATGGAACAGCTATGATTATTATGACACGACTGTCAACGAGGCGCAGGTAAAGGCTAATGCGGACTTTATGGCGGCGCATTTGAAAGAGTTTGGTTGGGAATATGTTGTAGTTGATATTGAATGGTACTCGAATGATGCGGGTACGATGCGGGAGCGTTTTCAATATATTCCGTTCGGGGATGTAGAGATGGATGCTTACGGCAGATTGCAGCCGAGTCCGGAACGTTTTCCCTCTTCTGCGGGAGGAAAAGGCTTTGCGCCTCTGGCGGAATATGTACATAAACTGGGATTAAAATTCGGTATTCATATCATGCGCGGCATTCCGCGCAAAGCGGCACATGAAAACTGCCCTGTTCCCGGAGCGAAAGAAAAAGCAAACAGGATAGCAGACCCGTCTTCTATCTGCATCTGGAATCCGGATATGTATGGTGTGCGGAATACGGAGGACGGACAGGCATATTATGATTCTCTGCTTGCGATGTATGCAGAGTGGGGCGTGGATTATATCAAATGCGACGATATCTGCGACAGCAGGCTTTATCGGGAAGAGCCTTTTTCCGGCTGGGAGGAGACAAGGATGCTGCACCGCGCGATAGAAAAGTGCGGCAGACCGATTGTACTTAGCCTTTCTCCGGGACCTGCGCATATTGAACGCGCGTGGGAATACTGCAAATATGCCAATATGTGGCGCATTACCGATGATTTTTGGGATGAATGGCATTTGTTAAAGGCAATGTTTGCACGCTGTGAATTGTGGCAGGACCATGTGGGGGAGGGATGCTTCCCAGATTGTGATATGCTTCCGCTTGGCAGATTGGGCAAAGGATTTGGACATGAATGGGAAACCAGGTTTACGAAAGAGGAACAAAAAACGATGATGACGCTCTGGTGCATGTTCCGTTCACCGTTAATGATTGGAGCGGAACTGACGCTTATGGATGACTGGACGTTGTCACTTTTAACAAATCAGGATTTGCTTTCCCTGATGGGAAAAAACTGCAAAGGTACGCAGCTTCTGCGGACAGATAAGGAAGTAGTCTGGAAAAATAAGAACAGCGTTTCCGGCAGACTGTGTGTGGCGCTCTTTAATACTGATGATGAGGACACATTGTTATCGGTAGGGCTTGATGAACTGGAAGAAGGATATCAGGCAGGAGAAGAAAAGACGTTATACGAGCTTTGGGATAAGCAGGAGATAAGTACGGTTTCCGGAAGGATAGAGGCAGAAGTGCCCGCGCACGGAGTGAAGGTTTACCGGGTGGGGTAAGCTGTTACTGAAAATAATCTGAATAGGAAGGGATAGCATATGGCAGTTAAAATTTTGGAAGTAAAGAGAGAAAGTTGCCCGGCGGCACGACTTATTGGTAAAAAATATGAAGGCGCTCCAAATTGGGGCGAATGGTGGGAAAATGACTGGTTTACGGCATTAGAGGTAAATCAATGTATTCCATTTAATGGAGATGCCTATATCGGCGCCGTCCATGTAGTGAACGGTATGCCTGAACGTTGGATTGGTATGCTTTTTCCGGTAAATACGGAAGTTCCGGAAGGTTTTGCGTATGTTGATATAGAGCCGTTGGATTATGCCGTGTTCTATTTGTACGATAAAGAAGGCAGCGGCGATTTTTATTCAATGGATACGCACAATATGTGTTTAGAAGAATTGAAAGCACATGAGTTTAAGCGAAAAGAAGATGATTGGTGCTTTGAAAGATATAATTGTCCGAGATTTACCGCACCGGATGAAAGGGGAAATGTGATTTTGGATTATGCAATTTCGATTGAAGGTTAAATCCCGGTTTGGACGGTGAAATAGGGAGGATTCTGCATTGGGCATAAAAAGATTTTTAACGAAAAAAACACTGCGTAGCATCGCAAGCTGCATCTGCATCCTGTGTCTGCCCACACTTGCCATTTTCGCATACTGGGTGGATCAGCGTACTACCACCCTGTTTTTGCAGGGCAGTCAGTATTTTGCACCCAAACAGGATACGGATGGCTATTATCTGCTGCGCACGGCAGAGGATTTCAAATGGTTCATCGCTACGATCAATCGTGGAAACTCTGAGACAAATGTCCGTTTGTGCAACGATTTGATTCTGAACGATACATCCGACTGGGAAAACTGGGCGGATACGCCCCCTGAGAACACCTACCATCCGATGAGTTACTATAACGGACACTTTGACGGCAACGGCTTTGCGTTGGATGGATATTATCCGAGTTTCAACGAAGCAAGTTCATTTCAGGCGTTTATTTTTACCTTTCTGGAAGAGAATGCAAGGATTACGGATCTTCATATTCGTAAATCCTTTTTCCGTACCACTTACGAAGAGTGTTCCTATGAGGACGATAACGGCAAAACGGGTGTGGTCACCGCTGCGGTTCTCTGTTATTCCAACAAAGGAATCATTGAAAACTGTGACGTACATGCAAAGGTGATGGGCGCATGGAGAGCCGGAGGAATCGTTGCCGTCAATTACGGGCAAATGATTAACTGTCATTTTTCGGGCAGTGTGGAGGCAGGACTGGCACAGCATATAGAGAAACCGGATAACCGACTGGATATCCGCACATTGTTTGCCGGCGGTATCTGCTGCATCAATGAGGGGATTGTCCGAGGCTGTGTCAACGACGGAAGCGTCACGCTCTATAATCTTCCGGGAAATTACTTTCTGGACTGTGTTGCCGGCGGAATTACGGGAAATAATGAGGATAAAGAGGCTGTCATTGAAGACTCGGAAAACAACGGTTCCGTCACATCCGCACAACTGGCAGGCGGCATCGCAGGCGCAAGCTGGGGCGGCATTGCCAGATGCATCAACAGAGGAAATGTTCATGTAGAAGAGGCTGCCGATTTGGGGCACACGGACTCCTTGATTTCGGCAGGTATCTGCGCCTCCAACGGAGGAACGATAGATACCTGCATACATACAGGCGCTGTCACGATTAATCAGACGAAAGTCAGCTTTTATGCGCCTATCTACGGAATTGCCTGCAACATAGTCAATCCGAGCAAAGGAAGCATTACGAACTGCTATTATCTGAAAGAAAATACTGCTCAGGCTTACCGCCAGTCAGGTGTGTATAAGCTTTCTGCCGAAGATACGACTGACTTTTCCGCCTATTTGGACGGTACGAAAAAAATACAGGATATCGATAACTGGAATCTTCTTTCCTCCATCCCCGACTACCCCGGAACTGATGAGGA
This sequence comes from uncultured Bacteroides sp., assembly GCA_964554405.1. GTDB lineage: Bacteria > Bacillota > Clostridia > Lachnospirales > Lachnospiraceae > UBA3282. The sequence continues at coordinate 20,943 of CAZKOR010000031.1, forward strand.
AGACTATATTCACCTGAGTTTCGGTCCGGAATCGGATGTGGATTACGAGGTGCAGCCCGGCGACAGCTTCTGGGAAATTGCAGAAAAGTTTTATGGTGACGGACGTTACTACAATCTCTTGGAACAGGAATCTGCAATGTCGTTTCCGGTTTCGCTTATCCCCGGCGACTTGCTTACAGTTCCGCACATAGACTACTATCTGCTTCGCATAAACGATGAACAGGGGCATGGCTGGTCCGCCAGCGTGCTTCCCTCGGGAGAGAGCTGTCCCACACGCTTCAACGCTGCCAAGCCGATTAACTGGTACTATGGAACCATGTACTTTGCGGCACGTAAGGGATTTGACATCATGTGGCCCAAGGACAAGGAGCGGGGACAAGATGTGCCCGCATCGGATATCCGCATTCTGTACCGTTTAGACGGCAACCCCGAAGGAGACTTTTTTGCAGACTGGGAAGCTGCGCAGAAAAGTATCCGCCAAAGCGCAAAGGTCTGTTGCGGTGATGCTGTAGACAACCTTTACTTTTACTGCTACACTTTGGATAGCGGTGAAAAGCTCTACGGATATTCTTTTCGTCTCTACCGAAATGCAGATATCTTAAAGTGCGCGGCTTTTTACAGAGTAAGAGAGGGATTTTTGGCGGAATACATCGGCATTGCCCCGATAGAGGAGGAAGAACCCGTTTTAGAGCGGGTGCGCTATCTGGCAGCGGAGATAAAGACTGACAGCGTACTTTTCAGCGAAGAAATACAAAGTGACTGTGAAGAATTTTATGGCAGGGAAAACTGGGATTTTCCGTTGCTGCATAATCCTTTTGCCGCCGCCCTTGCGTATGACAAAGATGCGGAATGTAACTCCTATGTGCTCGTTACAGGAGTACAATAAGTATTATTTTTTCTAAAAGGAGCAAGACTACAATGAAGACACAAAAAAAGAAACCTGGAAAATTAGGCTTGGAACTGGACGATATACTCGATTTAGATGAAGAGATGGAAGATGACGAAACAGCATATGAGGAGTCAGATGATGAACTGTATGAGGACGACTTTCCACCCCTGATGGATAAAAAGCCGCTATATGGTATTGCGGCGGCAGGGGTTGTCATTTTGACGGCGCTCATTGTTGTATTTGTATTACATATCAGGAATGCGCAGAGAGCACGGGAGGATGCCGTAGTATTGATAAATCCACCGCAGAATGCAGAAGAGACGGCAGCAGGGCAGGATGCAGGAAAAGAAATGGACGCAGAGGCAGCGGAGCAGGAGTCAGACTCTCTGGCAGGGGAAAGTCAGGAACAGGGTACGGTATCTGATGTGCAGACGGAGGTTTCCGTAGGAGCGCTTGACGATGAGCAGGACCCGCAGAATTCAGGCACGGCAGGCAATGAAGAGAGCGGCGCAGAAGTAACGGTTACGAAGCGTGAGGACGAGACCGCCAATACTACATTAGGTATCGATGTTTCAAAATACCAGGGTACGATTAACTGGGCGAAAGTGAAGGCGTCCGGGGTGGATTTTGCCATGATTCGCGTAGGATACCGCGCAAAATCGACAGGGGAGATTTTTGAGGACCCTACGGCAAGATATAATATGCAGGAAGCGCAGGCGGCGGGCGTTATGATAGGAGCTTATTTCTTTTCTTCCGCTGTTACACAAGAAGAAGCGAAAGAAGAGGCTGCATTTACCAAGGATATCATTGCAAAATACAAAATTACTTATCCGGTAGCGTTTAACTGTGAGGATTTTCAGTCATCGGACAGCAGGCAGTACGGACTGGATATTGAGACAAGAACCGGTCTTGCATGTGCTTTTCTGGATGAAATTGCTGCGGCGGGATATACGCCTATGTTTTATGCCTCCAAAGGGGAACTGGACGGAAATGCGCAGTGGAATACACAGACGCTTGCAAACCGCTATAAAATATGGGTAGCGCAGTATCCGGAGAAACCTTATCCGGAGACGGCAACGTCAGCCTATTCCGGAACGCATGATATGTGGCAGTATACAAGCCAGGGAAATGTTGATGGAATTTCCCGGAAAACAGATGTTAATATTGCATATTTCGGTTATTCACAGGAAGCGGCGGCAAAAGATGAAACCCCTGCCGAGGTAGTAGAAGCCAATCCGGAAGTGGGAATTAACTTTACGGAAGTCAATGAAATCGTAACGGCAAAGCAGGAAACCAATCTGCGCTCTGAACCAAGCACACTAAATGATGATTCCATTGTGACAAAGTTAGTGCACGGTGATACTGCGACAAGGACGGGAATCGGGCATAACGGCTGGTCAAGAGTTATTTACAACGGACAGACTCTGTATGCGGTAACAAGTTATCTGACGACAGATATGGAAGATACCGGGCAACAGGCGCCTCCGCAGGGACCGGTCTATACCCCTGTCAATGAGCAGGTGACGGCAAAAATAGAATCGAATCTAAGGTCGGAACCGAGTACCGCAAGTGATGATACGATAGTGGGAATGCTTCATAACGGGGAAGTGCTTACAAGGGTTGGCATTGGGGATAACGGGTGGTCGCAGCTTGAGTATAACGGACAGATTGTGTATGCGGTCAGCAGTTACTTGATTGTGCAGTAAAATATACGCGGTATGGGGTGCTATTCAATTATGATTTAATATAGCTTTGAATCCGGCTGCATATTTTAATATCAGCATGGAAGCGCCAAGCACAGTAAGCACAACGCCTGTTACAAGTCCAACGGTACGGTTTTTTACCCGGTTGGCAAACTGTGCGGAAACAAGAGATGCTGTTGTCGCAACAACAATACAGATTAGCAGGACATCCCAGCGCTCCAGAATAATTGCCGGATGGATGAGGATATGGCTGACTGATGCAATAAGCGCCGTAAAAGTCATAATAAAAGTGCTTGTTCCGACAGCAGTTTTCAGTTCCATGCTTAAGAATGCGGTAAAAACGACAAGCATCATCATACCGCCGCCTGTTCCTACGAAGCCTGTGCCGAATCCAATAGTCAGACCGAAAAAAAGAGATATGGCTACACCTTTTAAGTCAAGCTTCTCGCCCTTATCCACTGTACTTTCCCGCGAGGTGTCCGGCTTTATCAGAAAACGGATGCCAATGAAAAATGTCAGAAACAACGTAAAACTGCCTAATACTACATTTCCTGCAAGCCACGCCACGTAACTGCCCACTGTACTCATAGTGAGGATACATGTCAGCATGATCCAGCCTCGTTTCAGGTCAATATTCTTATGTTTTCCATATGTAATTGTTGTCACTGCTGATCCAAGAATATCTGATGCAAGAGCGATGGCAGTAGCCTGATAAGCGCCGGTTTCTCCGCTGAAGCTTGGACAAAGTACGATCAGTATCGGCACCATTACGGTTGCCGCTGACAGTCCCGCAAGACCTGTTCCTATCCCCGCCCCAAGAGCTGCAATAATATACCATATATATTCCATAGACTTTCCTACTCCCATTTTACAATAAAATCCATTGTCTTTTGCATGGCATCCTTTAAATTCCCGATATTTTTCAATGCATCATTACATTCAAGGGAATGATTGCATCCGTCATATACAGTCAGCGGTATGTGGTTTGCATTTGAAAGCCGGATAATTTCATCTATATCGCTCCATGGGTCTGCCGTTCCGATAAACCCGATTGCATGATTTGGCGCAAAAAGATAAGTTTGTTTTAAAGGCGTATACAGAATATGCCGTGCATGTTTTAATCCATATTCTTTGGCAAACGATGTTGCAATGATTGTTCCGATACTTTTTGAAATAAAGAGAATATCCTCATAATCAGACCAGACAATATCAGCGAGTTCGGCTTTAGTTTGTGAAAACAGCGCTTCGTATGCTTCTTTCATTTTTTCATCATTACCGCGGATATTTCCGGCGTTATATGTGTAACTCACATTTCTATAATTCTTATACCCCAGTTCACAGGCGATGCTTCTACTATAATATAGAAGGGGTTTGTCACAGTGATATCCTATGCCCGGAAAGTAAACAGCTATCTTTGACATAATATTTCCTTTCTGTTCTCCAATCCATATACTTCCGAAAAATATTATAGTATAATCAGGAATATGAGGTCAAGGAGGATTCATTTTGAGAGAAGATAGAATAATAAGTGCATTAATCGGGCTGGTCGGCGCTTGCAATAACAATCCAAAGACGGCCGGCACAGACAATCTGGTTATAAAAGCTCTGGCGTTTTCGCTGTTATACCCGGAGCATGACGAGAAGGCGCTCCGGCAAATGATAGATGATATTTATTCGGAGAAGAATTCCGTGGCTCCCGGCTGTGCCACGTGCGCTGCTCCATGTGGGAATACATCAGATTATGATATGCGCCGGATTTATGAAGCTGATGAGGCAATCCGCAAAGTGAAGTTACAGATACTGGAAAAGATTCAGAAACTGGCAGCATATATCTGCCATAATCAGGAAAGTGGAATAATCCCATGCACAGACTGCGGATTCTTTTACAAAGCCCTTTCCTATATAAGCTATGATATGGATGAAGCAGTTTTCCTTGGACTTTTGGATGAGATAGAAAATATAGAACGTGATATCAAATCAGGAGGAATGAGGGTTGATTAGGAAAATTATAAAAATTGATGAAAGCAGATGCAATGGCTGTGGTGCATGTGCTGTGGCCTGTCACGAAGGGGCGATTGAAATCATTGACGGAAAGGCAGTGCTTACCCGCGAGGATTACTGTGACGGTCTGGGGGATTGTCTGCCGGAGTGTCCGGCTGACGCCATCAGCTTTGAAGAACGCGAAGCGCCTGCATATGACGAAGCTGCTGTTCTTGCCGCTAAGCAAAAGAAGGCGAAAGAGCAGGGAAACTCCATATCCCATATACTGCCAGGAGTTTCACAGCTTGGACAGTGGCCTTGCCAGATTAAGCTTGCTCCTGTGAATGCCCCTTATTTTAACGGAGCAGAACTGTTAATTGCGGCTGACTGTACGGCATATGCTTATGCCAATATCCACGAGAATTTTATGAAAGGAAAAGTCACATTGATTGGCTGTCCAAAACTCGATTTTGTTGATTATAGCGAAAAACTGACGGAAATAATGCGGTATAATGATATCAAAAGTGTTACTATTCTACGGATGGAGGTTCCTTGCTGCGGAGGACTTGAGACAGCGGTAAAAAAAGCCCTGCAGGAGAGTGGAAAAAACATTCCATGGAATACCGTAACTATATCCATTGATGGAAAAGTTCTTGATGATTAGGAAAGGAAATATATTATGTACAAAAATATTGAAAAACAAACAAAATTACAGTTGAAAGACCAAGTTGAATATCAGCCCGGACAGGTAGTCAGCAAAACGCTTGTGCAGAATGATAAGGTCAGCGTAACAATTTTTTCATTCGACAAGGGGGAAGAAATATCCACCCACGCCTCAGGCGGGGATGCGATGGTAACCGTTCTGGAAGGAACCGGGCGTTTTACTGTCGGGGGTGAAGTCTTTTTTCTGAATGAAGGTGAGACGCTGATTATGCCGAAAGATATTCCGCATGCTGTATACGGCGAAGAAAAATTTAAAATGCAGC
>CAZKOR010000032.1:0-26245 GCA_964554405.1 uncultured Bacteroides sp.
CGGACAATTTTCCGGATAGATAAAATACTGCCCGGCGACATACTTAACTCATCTACGCCGAGCGCGAGAAAAAATTTAGTCAGTTCCGCGTCAGCTCCAAGTTCTCCGCAAATACCGCACGGGATATTTTCCTTATGCGCATTTTCCACTGTCATGGCAATCATGCGCAGTATTGCCTGATGGTGTGCTTCATAAAATTCATCCAACCGCGCATTCTGGCGGTCAAGCGCCAATGCGTACTGTGCCAAATCATTCGTTCCGATACTGAAAAAATCTACTTCCTTTGCAAGCAAATCACTTATCATAACAGCCGCAGGCGTTTCAATCATAATGCCCTGTGCAGGATTTCCGAATGCCTTACCCTCTTGCATTAATTTAGCTTTCACTTCCTCCACTATCTGTTTAATGCGTCTGACTTCTGACAGTGATGTAATCATCGGATACATAATATCAAGTTCTCCGTATGCGCCGGCACGAAAAAGCGCGCGAAGCTGTGTTTTGAAAATTTCCGGTCTGGACAGGCAAAAACGAATGGCACGACAGCCAATCGCCGGGTTCTGTTCTTCCGGCAGTTCCAGATAATCCGTCTGTTTATCCGCTCCAATATCCAATGTGCGAATAACTACCCTTTTTCCTGCCATCGCTTCTACAACCGCGCGGTAAATTTCAAACTGTTCTTCCTCTGTCGGGTAAGAGTCTCTTTCCAGATACAGAAATTCACTGCGGAATAATCCGATTCCCTCGGCATCATTTTCAAATACCAACGGTAAATCCTTATCGTTTCCAATATTGGCGCAAAGCATAATTTTTCTGCCATCCAGCGTCACGCTTTCTTTGCCCTTGAGTGCCTGCAACTGTGCTTTCCCGCTCTGTAGCTTATCATGCTTTTTCTGCAATTTAGTAAGCGTCCGTTCATCGGGTTCTATATAAAGTTCTCCCGTATCACCGTCTACCGCCGCCATTCTGCCATTTAAGGAAATATCCAACGTCACCGGTGTGCCAATCAAAGACGGAATCTCCATCGTCCTTGCTAAAATCGCCGTATGGGAATTGGTGGAACCATTCACGGTCACAAAAGACAATATTTTTTCTTTATCCAGTTGAACAGTCTCACTTGGCGTCAAATCATCCGCTATAATAATTCTCTCTTCATCCGGTGCTATATTTTCTGTTTCCAGACCTGACAAAATAGTCAGCACCCTTTCCGAAACATCCCGAATATCCGCTGCGCGTTCTTTTATATAGTCATCTTTCGCTGCTGCAAATTTATCTGCAAAATTGTCCCCTGTCATCGACACAGCATATTCGGCGTTTACCTGCTGTGTCCGTATGATACTTTCTATTGACACAAGATAGGCACTGTCCTGAAGCATCAACTGATGGATTTCAAAAACAGCGGCGTCTGCGGCTCCCACTGTTGACAAAGATTTTTTATAAAGTCCGGCAAGCTGTTCTATCGCCGCATCTTTTGCATCCAGAAAACGCTTTACCTCTTTTTCGGCATCTTCTATATGTTCCCGCTTTACTTGCAGTTTTTTCTTATTGTAAACGTACAGCCTGCCAATGGCAACACCGCCGAATACACTTTTCCCCTGATAGATTTCCATGCAGATATACCTCTCTGTAAAGCATTATTCCTGTGTTCTTTTCTCACTTTTGTAAATGCTGAAGCTGCATCCTGCACTCTGCCGGCTTGCACATCTTCATAACCCTCCTGCAATTTGGCATGAATTTCCTCAGTTGTCATTGTATCAGCATTCAAAACCGTCGGAGCATTTGGCAGCGTTACTGCAAAAGGTATCCCACCCGTTAAAGATATTTGATTTAGGTACATATCTATCGCTGTTGACATCGGAATCCCCAAACGCATCAGTACATCTTCCGCTCTCTGCTTCACTGTAGGATTTACTCTTAAATTTAAAGTTGCTGTTTTTTCCATGTTCATCATCTCCTTTGATTATATTGTAACGCTTTTGTCGTTACTCATCAAATATTTTTACATAAATTACAAAATTTTATTCCATTACCCTGATATGCTGTCGGCAATAAAAAAAGAGGGATATTTTGCAATAAAGCAGATATCCCTCTTTGTTATTCTTACTATACACTTGATGCTGCCTAATCTTAAACTTCTTTTTTCACAACAAGATTTACATCATCAAGACCTGTTACATTTACGTTGCGGTTTACTTTAGCGTCATAGGTATCAGCCTTGATAATTTCCGATAAATCGATTCCGGTAGCCTCTTTCATGCTTTCAAACAGCTTTGCCATAACGACAGGTACATTTCCGGCAACCTGATTTACGCCGTTTCCATCGCCATCGCCACCGATAATTGTAATTTTATCAATCTGACCTAACGGCTCTGCAATCTTGGCAGCAATGTCAGGAAGTACCTTAATCATCATTTCAGCTACGGCAGCCTTATTATATTTTGCGTATGCTTCGGCTTTACGTTCCATGGCCTCTGCTTCGGCAATACCCTTTGCCTGAATAGCAGAAGCTTCAGCTTCACCGACGGCACGAATACCTTCTGCTTCCTGCTCTTTAGCAAAACGGTCAGCTTCTGCCTGAGCCTTTCTTGCTTCAGCTTCGCGCTGCGCTTCAAACTGTCTCGCCTCAGCGTCTTTTTGTCTCTGATAAAGGGCTGCATCAGCTTTTTGTTGTGCCGCATATTTATCTGCCTCAGCCTGCTTTTTGACCTCTGCTTCCAAAGCGCGCTCTTTTACGGCAACCTGTTTCTGTTTAAGTTCGATTTCACGTTCCTGTCTTGCGATATCAGCATTGGCGGTGGTGATTTCGATTGTTTTACGCTGTTCCTCTTTCTGGATTTCGTATGCAGCATCCGCCATAGCTTTTTTGGTATCTGATTCCTGTTGCAATTCGGATTTTTTTATTGATAATTCCGTTTGTTTCTTAGCTATTTCAGTCTGTGAAGAAACGGCTGCGTCATTGGCATCCTTATCGGCAGCGGCCTGTGCAACTTTGATATCCCTTTCGCTTTCTGCTCTTGCGATAGCAGCAGTCTTTTTAATTTTTACTATATTATCAATACCGAGGTTCTCTATAACATCATTTCCGTCTACAAAATTCTGTACATTGAAACTGATTATGTCAAGTCCCATTGCTGCAAGGTCGGGTTCGGCGTTTTCTTTTACCAGATTGGCAAATTTCTGTCTGTCGGAAACCATTTCCTCAAGCTTCATCTTACCTACAATCTCACGGACATTACCTTCCAATACTTCTCTTGCAACGCTGGCTATGTATTCCGTATTTTTGTTCAGGAAATTTTCGGCTGCCAGACGGAGTTTGTCGGGATCATTACTTATTTTAATATTTACGGTGGCATCTACGTTAATATTGATGTAATCGGCCGTCGGAACGGCATTGCTGGTTTTTACATCAATAGGAATAAGTCTTAAATTCAACTTATCCAAACGTTCAAAAAAAGGAATGCGGATACTCGCTTTGCCGATTACGATTGTGGACTTTTTCTTAAAACCGGAAATGATAAAAGCCATATCCGGCGGTGCTTTAACATATCCAATCGCCATAAAAAGAATGAGAACAATTATTAATATTACGATAGCTATAAATGGTATCATGGTGCGCCTCCTGTATTATATTTATTATAGTTTATTTTACTGCAAAATTCGACAGATGTAAATTGTAAGTGTTATAATATGAGGAACACAAAATTTACCATAAAGAATCGCATCAGGAGGTTTTTTATGTACAGAGCAGCAATCTGCGACGACATTCCCGCCGATATTACCTATCTTGACACCATGCTGAAAAAGTGGGCAGATGATACCGGCACAGCAATCCAAATAGAAAGTTTTCTCTCCGCAGAGGCTTTTCTTTTTCAATATGAGGATAATAAATCTTATGATATTCTTTTTCTCGATATTGAAATGGGTAAAATGAGCGGCATGGAACTTGCGAAAAAAATACGCCAAAAAAACCGCGCTGTTCAGATTATTTTTATAACGGGATATATGGAATATATTGCGGAGGGCTATGACGTAGAAGCTCTGCACTATCTGTTAAAACCCGTAACGGAAATAAAACTGCGGGATGTCCTTGTGCGGGCAGTGGATAAACTCAAACATAAAGAGAAAGAATTATACTTTCACAATACCGACGGCAGTATGGTACGGATTCCACTCTATGAAATCCGTTACCTTGAAGTACGGAAAAATTATGTTACCATTCATGCAAAAGAAGATTATACAATCAAAAAAACATTGCATGAACTGGAAAAAGAACTGGACGAAAGTTTTTTCCGCACGGGACGCTCTTTTATAGTCAATTTAGCATTTGTAAAAAAAGTTACAAAAATTCAAGTGTATTTAAAAGATGAAAGCACGGTTCCGCTTTCACGGAATCTGTACGAAGCCCTCAACCGTGCCATCATAAAATATTTCTAACACCCTAAATTCGCGGGTTACGGAAAAATGGAGGATTCTCCTATGTATTTTCTGGATAAAATAATAGATAAAAGAATTGCGGAATATCAAAGCAATCTTCTTGCCACCCACTATGCCGAAGTAGAGAATATGTATCGCCAAATCAGAGGATGGCGGCATGATTACCGTAATCACATTCAGGTTTTGAAAAGTTATGCCGCTATGGAAGATTTAACTTCCCTGAATCGTTATCTGGAAGAGTTAGACACCGATTTAAACACAGTAGATATGGTGTTAAAAACAGGTAACGCGATGACAGACGTTATCTTAAACAGTAAAATCTCCCTTGCCAAATCAAAGAAAATCCCTGTAACCGCGGATGCTCATGTGCCTGTTGCGCTTACCACTTCGGAAATTGATTTATGCATTATTATCGGCAACCTTTTTGACAACGCAATTGAAGCGTGTATGGCTCTTCCGGAAGAAGAACGCATGATTCGTGTCTATATGGATATGAAAAATACGCAGCTCTATATGTCTTTTACAAACACAACCGCTCTGAAAAAACAGAAAAAAGAAAACGGAAGATTTTTTACTACCAAAGGCGCAGGACATGGGTATGGTCTGGTTCGTATTGATACGATTATCGAACGTTGTCAGGGCTATATCAGCAGGAACAGCGAGGACGGCGCTTTTACCACCGAAATCCTGCTGCCGCAGTGAAAATTGCAGCGCTGCTCTCTTCTATGGAAAAATCCGACTTTATACATTTCGTCCCCCCGTACGCACATTTCATCCCCGATATGCACGTACGGGGGATTTCCATGCTACACTGGCTCTAAAAGCCGATACAGCTTTGCTGACAGGAGAATATCCATGAAAAATCAAGAAAAAAAGACAAAACCCAAAAAATACACTATCATAAACAATTCTTTATTTATGTTAAAAACAGCATTTGAATATGCTCCCAGCGTTCCTCTGCTTACTTTATTTCAGGCTCTGCTTGCTGTCGCAATCTCCGTATTGGAGCTCTACGTTGCTCCCACTATTTTGAAAAGACTGGAAATACACTCTTCCCTAAAAGAACTTCTCTTTACAATATTATTCTTTACATTAGGGATTATGAGTGTTGCCGCGCTCAACGCTTATCTGAATCAGAATCTTTTGTCCGGCAGATGCGAAGTACGTGCCCGGATTACCTATATGCTCAGTAAAAAATCAGGAACATGCTCTTACCCGCTTCTTGAAAACCGGGACTTTAACAAACTATTCTCGAAAGCACTGAATTCCACTTCGACAAGTTTGGCTCCAACGGAAGCTATATGGAATACTTTTGCCCAAATTCTGCAAAATGTTCTTGGTTTTTTGATTTATTTATATCTTCTCACCAATGTGGACTGGCTCATCATTACAATCACCACTGCCGCGGCTCTTATCAGTTATTTTGTCAGCAGCCGCTTAAACGGGTGGGGCTATCGGCACAGGCAGGAAGAGTCCGACATCATAAACCGTTTTGACTATATCCGCAATAAAAGCGGAAACCGTTATCTGGCAAAGGATATCCGTATTTTCGGAATGGAAAAATGGCTGCAGGAGCTTTTACAGAAATATCTAAAACTCCATCAGGATTTTTGTCTCAAAAGAGAAAAAATTTATCTTATTGCAGATTTTACCGACCTTGGGCTTAGTATTTTGCGAAACGGATTTGCTTATGCCTACTTATTGCATATGGTTCTGGAAGGGCAGTTAAGCGCTGCAGAATTCCTGTTATATTTTACGGCAGTCAGCGGCTTTACCACATGGATCAGCGGCATTATGGAAAGCCTTTCCACCCTTCATAAACAAAGCATTGACATGGTTTCTGTACGAGAACTGATCGATTATCCGGAAGTTTTCTCCCTTGATGAAGGCGAACCTCTCATTCCTGCTCAGAACACTTCCTATACGATTGAACTGCGGGATGTCAGCTTCCGTTATCCGGAATCGGAGAAAGTTATCTTTTCCCATTTGAATCTTACGATTCATGCCGGAGAGAAACTTGCCGTGGTAGGTCTAAATGGTGCAGGAAAAACAACGCTCATTAAACTTATCTGCGGCTTTTATGACCCGGATGAAGGAGAAGTTCTTTTAAATGGCATCAATATTAAAACATACAGGCGGAGAGATTATTATCTTCTCTTTGCCGGTGTATTCCAGAGCTTTTCTCTTCATGCAGATGATATCGCCGTGAATGTCGCACAAACTACTGAAAACATCGATATGGACAGGGTATGGGAGAGTCTGGAAAAAGCGGGCATCAAAAATAAAATTGAAAACCTGCCAAACGGCATTCATACCCATCTTGTCAGAGAAGTTTATGAAGATGCAGCGGAACTTTCCGGCGGGGAACTGCAAAGACTTATGCTGGCAAGGCTTCTCTATAAAGACAGTCCTGTTGTCGTACTTGATGAACCTACCGCTGCTCTGGATGCAATTGCCGAAAGCGATATTTACATGCGCTATCACGAACTGACGAAAGGACGGACTGCTGTTTTCATCTCCCACAGGCTTGCCTCTACCCGCTTCTGCGACCGTATTCTGCTCTTAGCGGACGGCGGCATTGCGGAAGAAGGCACGCATGAAGAACTGATACGCTTGAACGGTGTCTATGCAGAGCTTTTTGAAATACAGAGCAAATACTACAAGAAAGGAGTACAGGAAAACAATGGTTAACAGCGAAGAAGTATCATGGAAAGAAGCATATACCTTAACTAAAAGAGCATTATCCCTCTGGCTTCGGGAATGTCCGATGCTCTTTGTATCGACAGGGTTATATTCGGCGCTTACGGCATTGATTCCATATCTGACCCTTTATTTTTCCGCTCGCATTCTAAATGAACTTGCCGGAGCGAAGAGGGCAGATGTATTATTCAGACAGGTGATTATTCTGTTATCCGCAGAAGCTTTCACATTAGCCCTAAAATCCATTATTTTCCGATGGGAAAAAACCTTATCCTCGGATATGTTTTCCTACATTGAAAAAATGATCTTTGATAAATTACTTTCCTTGGATTTTTGTGCGGCAGACGATACCGTCACTTATGAACTTCGGGATAAAATACAGCAGATGATGCATTGGAATGGCTATGGACTTCACCGTGTTTACTATATCTTTCAACATTTTCTGGAAGCATTTTTCCGGATAGGAGGTGCGGTAGCTCTCTCCGTTTCCCTTTTCATGCTGAAAATACCGGAAGATGCCGGATGGCTTGTCATGTTGAATAAACCCGTTTTCATGATATTGCTGGCGCTTATCATGATTGGCATAACCATTCTTTCTCCTTATCTGCAATTACTCGGAGATGACTGTTGGAATCATATAGATATTATAGGGGGAAATTTACTCGCTAATTACTATGTCCGGAAGATGGAAGAAACTGCCGCCGCATTAGATGTCCGTATGTACAGACAGGATATTTCGGGTTTAAAGTATTATCAGGATCTTACCACTCATATTTTCGGCATAGAATCTCAAATTGCCAGATACCTCAAAGGAAAAATAGGAATCTTCTATGCGCTTGCTGCTGCCGTCAACAGATTCTTTATGGGCATTTCTTATCTTTTCGTATGCTTAAAAGCATGGGGCGGCGCATTCGGCATCGGCTCAGTAACACAGTATATCGGCGCTATTACATCTCTTTCCCAAGGTCTTTCCGCGATTTTCACAGCAGCAGGGGAAGCGAAAGTAAACAGTGTACCGCTTAAAACGGTATTTGAATTTCTGGACATTCCGAATGATATGTATCAAGGTACCCTGACCGTAGAAAAGCGCTCTGACAGAAACTATGAAGTAGAATTTCGCAACGTCAGTTTCCGTTATCCGCACTCGGAAACCTATGTTTTGAAGAATATTTCCTTAAAATTCAAAGTCGGGGAGCGCCTTGCCGTAGTTGGCGAAAACGGCTCCGGCAAAACAACTTTTATCAAACTGCTGTGCCGTCTTTATGACCCTACGGAGGGAGAAATTCTGTTAAACGGCATTAATATCAGAAAGTATAATTACAAGGAATATATGAACATTTTCTCTGTCACTTTCCAGGACTTTCAACTGCTCTCTTTTACACTGGGAGAAAATATCGGAACCGGAAAAGTTTATGACAGAGAAAAAGCCAGTGAGTGTATCGAAAAAGCGGGACTTGCGGCAAAAACTGCTTCTCTTCCGAACGGACTCGATACTTACTTAAATAAGGATTTCGATGAAAGCGGCGTACACATCTCCGGCGGAGAAGCACAGAAAATTGCAATAGCAAGAGCGCTTTACCGCGATGCGCCTTTTATTATTCTGGATGAACCGACCGCTGCTCTCGACCCGATAGCGGAATATGAAATCTATACAAAATTCAATGAAATTATAGGCGACAAAACTGCAATTTTTATCAGCCACAGGCTTTCCTCCTGCCGCTTCTGCGATGAAATCCTTGTGTTCCAACAGGGAAGTGTTGTTCAGCAGGGAAGTCATGAAACGCTGTTATCACAAAAAGATGGAAAATACTGTCAGCTTTGGAATGCACAGGCACAGTATTATAGTGAGGGATAGATAACCGCTATTCCTTATGAAAAGGATTTCAAAACAAAAAGAGTGTAAATCTTATTTAAAAATTCAATAGGAATTACACTCTTAACTACATTATAATATTTCTCTTATGCTTTTACCCTGTCAAGTTCTGTCACATTAACACCAGACGCAGTAAGTATTGCTTTTAAATCAACATACCTTTCATACATTTCTTTATAAGCTGCTGATTCTTTATCTTGCGTTAAAATCATATACTTTTGAAGTCTCGAAAATTCTTCAATGTTTCTCTGTATCATTTCTTTTTCAGTCATGATATCACCGCCCTTTATAACTGCAAAACAATCGTTACAATAAAATTATAGCAAATTAAATAAAAAGTGTAAACCCTTTCATCCTTGAGTTTCCGTAGTTTACTATCGGTTTACTCCAAAAATCCGGCTATATCCGTAAGTCAGCGGCATATCCGCCATAAGTGACCGCCGCCTATGTTCCGGACTGCCATCTTCTACTCTATTCAGGCATTGAACATTATTACATCCGATACAAATCCCTTGGCATTGCACTTTTTCATCCTGAGTCAGTTCTGCAACAAACGCCACACTTTTTTTCGGCTGCATGCAAAAAGCGGCATTGCATGTAACTCGTAAAGTAACTTTCTGTAAAAGCTGCGGAAGCATTTCTATCGGATACGCTTCCTCACTGCCGGGAAAATGATATTTCGCAACATGCCAGTCCGTATTTTCCCTGACATAACGATTATATGCCTCATATCCTTTCATCAATACTTCGCTTGCCAACACTTCCAGCATATAGCTTTCTGATAGCAGTCCTTTTTTACCATAACTTTCCTGTAAATCATCCAAAGCATTTCCTAAAGACATGACAACATTTTCATATATCACACTATCCTTTTCTACCTGCTTCCCCTCTAAAAAGAAAGCTTCTTTACGCATCAACGGCAGCATTTCTTCTGCAACTGTCTGAAATTCGACTTTCCGTGTTTCTCCGTAATGAAACTTCTCACGTACATGCTCCAAAAAATCAGAGTTTAAAAATTCATCCAATACATCAGGGAAAAAATCTGCCATCTTAATCTCTCCATTTCTGAGCCACTATCCCCTCGCATCCGAGGAAATAAGTATTAAATCTTTTCTTCTCTTTGCAAGTTCTTCCAATTCATCCGTAAACCCATTGACAGCAAACAAAATAAAATAATTCTCTCTTATATTCTTCTGCCATTCAACCTGCTCTGCCTTCTGCTCCAGTTCATGCAGTACATCTATTCCGACCTTATTCGTCCAATACTTGCATTCACCGAAAATAATATGACTGCCCTCTTTATCAAGCGCAACAATATCTATTTCCGTATTGCCACTCCACCATCTTCCTACTTTATCAAAATGAAAATCCCATGCACTGTCAGCATTCAGTTCCCACATTTTTTCAATACAGATATCCTCATATACATAAGCAATATGTGAATCCACAAGATTTGCCCGTATCTTCTTCATTGCCAGTTCACCATGTTCTGATTCAATATAATGCAGATTCGGAAAAATAAATTTAAACCAGAACAGCATAAAATTATCCTTGATTTTGTAAAGTCCTTTTTTACTTGTCTCCGGATTATCCTCCGTAATGGGAACTTCCCGCTCCAAAATATCAAGATTTATCAAAGTCTGCAAATATTTTGTAATCCCGGTCTGTTTTAATTCCAGAGTAGTTGCAATTTTGGCAAGCTTCCGGTTACCCGCTGCGATTGTCTTAATAACGGAAAAATAACTCCCAACTTCACCAACTTCACGCTGCAGCAAAAAATTAGGTTCATCATATAAGAAACTGGATTTTGACAATACATTGTTTTCTATTGCCATATAAATATCCGTAGAATCATGAAATAATTCAATCTACTTCGGCACACCGCACGTTATCACGTAATATGCAATCAATTCCTTTTAACTTTTATCCGGGAAAAATTCATGATAACAGCAGAAAGGAATTTGTTTCAACTTAATCTGCCCTGTTCTGCGTCCATATAAAGGACTCGAATAGGCAAGTGTCTGGCTTTCCATCATAGATATCAGAGAGCCGCAAAGAATCACCATAACATTCTTATCTTTGAGCATAGTATCCCATATTCTTTGAAAAACGGATGGAAATGCGTGGTTTGCTTTTCCGAGATACTGAAATTCATCTATCACCATCAATTTCTTTTCATCAGAAGCAGTATCTATCCATACCTTGAAAATCATATCCCAGCTATCAACACTGGCGTTCATCAACAACTCATTGCCGGTCTGTTCCGCAACGATATTTTTAAAAGAAATTCTGTTCTGTACTTCATTTTCTTCTGTCGCTAAAAAATAAACCGCCTGTCTGTTCTTAATAAATTCATTTGCAAGCGCTGTTTTTCCTACTCTTCGCCGTCCATAAAGAATAACAAGAGAAGAACTCTCCCGCCTGTATTCTGTTTCCAAAAAATCCAGTTCTTTCTGTCGGTTGACAAATTTCCTCATATCAAATTCACCTCTTGAAATTATTATACTTTAAATTATAATAATTTCAAGAATAAAAATTGCAGATTTTATATCATTATCAAAAAAACTCCTTACTGCCATCCCGCATACCCTGTCCGTTTCGCATCCACAAGGTTATTCTCAAACACAAAATCCGAAAGCAGATATTGCTCCTCTTTTGGTGTAACGCAATACTGTGTCTGGCATTTACACTTGCAGTTTCGCATCGTAACATGCCTGGCAAGGGCGACCGGCATATCCGTTCGTCCTTTCAAATCAAAAAACTGTTTCCAGGGATTGATATTCAGAAAGTTTGTCACGGAACCCTCAATATCTTCTACCAAAATATATTCATAATGCTGCGGCGTATCCGGACGCAGTTTAAGCCACAGCAGATTCATGGCGTTAGACACTTTGATGCGCCGCATGATGACATTCCGGTTATGAACAGATTCGGAACCAAGCGTCAGGCATCCGTGACAAAAGCCATAATCACAGTCCTCTACGATAATTCTCTCATTCGCACCATTCTCCGGCATCTCATCCGCCCACGGTCCTTTCCCGCCTTTTAATACAACGGCATCGTCATTGACTTCCATATAGCAGTCTTTAATAAGGACATCCGTGCAGGCATCAATATCAATCGCATCCGTACTTGGCGCTTTTACAGGTTCCGCAGGAGAATAAATGCGGCAGCCTATATATTTTACATGATTTGATTTATAAATATGATTCGTCCAGAAATGGGAATTCTGTAAACGAAGCCCCGTCACTAATACGTTGCTGCAGTGCGAAATATAAATCAGGCGCGGTCTTTGCTCATCCTTATTGGTACATTGCGGATTCCATGCGCGTCTAAGCCAGAAAGCCTTCCATGATTTCAAACCGTTTCCGTCAATCGTTCCCGGTCCTGTCATCGTGAATCCATCGACATTTTCCACATTTATCAGTGCCGGAAAATATTGGCACGTTTCTCCCTCAATTCGTGTCTCACATACCGGATAATCGGAAATATCATCGCTTCCCTTTAAGCATCCGCCCTCGGACACATACAAATGAACGCCCTGCTTGAAAGTAAGCGCACCGGTCACATAGGTTCCGGACGGTACTACAATCACACCGCCGCCCTGTCCGGCGGCAGTGTCAATCAGCTCCTGTATTTTTTCCGTATATATTTTCCCGTCATCATAAATCTGATAATCGGTCAGTACATATTGCTTACCCAAATCTGTAAGTCCGGGAATATCCGTCTGATGAAACCACTCATCAACAGCTGTTCCATCAGGAAAAAAATCCTGTAATTTCTCCATTGTGCTGCCTTTCTTTAGAGCTTTAGCTCCACCTGAATAGTCTTATCCATCGTCTCCAGATAATTCTTAAAATCGCTGCCATCTGTCGGTTTTCCTACAACATTCCCATAGTGCGTCGGGATTACTGCTTTCGGCTTTAGATTTGCAATATAGTCTGCTGCCTGCTTTTTATCCATTGTAAAATGTCCGCCGATTGGAATAAGCGCTACATCGCATTCCACTTTTTGAATGTCTTCGTTAACATCCGTATCGCCTGCCACATAGTAACGGACATCATCCATTTTTACAATATATCCCTGCCACTTATTTCCTTTCGGATGAAATGGTTTCAGCTTATTATACGCAGGAACCGTCTCTATCACGATGCCTTCCAGTTCATGCGTCTCACCGGGATTGTAAAATACACATTTATCGGATTCCACACCGGATTCAGAAAGAACTTTCTTCTTCATAGATTCCGGTGCTGCCAAAAACGTGCCGTCTTTTTTAATTTTTGCAATAGACTCCGGTTCAAAATGGTCGTAATGCTCATGTGTAATAAAAATGATGTCTGCATCATGAGCGGTATCCGTTATTTGAAACGGATCAAAATATAATATTTTAGAACCCGCTATACGAATACTGCTCTGTGCGTTTACTGTAATATTATCCAAATTCATATGCCTTACCCCTTTTTATTATCTGATAAAATTCATCTGCTGGAACGGCTCTTTTTCCGGGAGTCCATATTTTTCTTTACCAAGCGCAATACTCTTCATCAAAAATGCCATATTCCGCGCAAGTGTACGCATACTCTGCAGACCTTCTATATCCTGCTCAGCTTCCCCGTGTTCTCTTCCGTGGATGCTGTTCCAGTATTGACCGGATGCTACCGGCATTCCTGAGATGGTAAAAAACTTATTCAACTCATCAAATGTAGAGGACAAACCGCCGCGCCGTGCTGCCACTACGCTTGCGCCGACTTTCATTGTCTTATCAAAACTTGTGCTGTAATATAACCGGGTAAGAAATGCCACCAGCGTTGCATTCGCGGAAGCATAATAAACAGGGCTTCCCACTACCAGACCATCACATGCCTCAAACTTTGCCGCTGCTTCATTGACCATGTCGTCAAATACGCACTTACCGTTTTGCCTACAGAAATTACACCCGATACATCCCCGGATGTCTTTGTTCCCGATATGTAAAATTTCTACTTCAATTCCCTCTTTCTCAAAAACTTTCTCCATTTCATGTAAAGCAATATAAGTGTTTCCTTTTGCCTGCGGGCTTCCGTTAATCATTAAAACTTTCATTTTACAACCTTGCTCCTTTCTCAGCCTGCGAGTTTACAGTATAAACTTCGCCTATATTTTTACCCTTACTAAAATAATACACCAAAAGTATAAAAAATACCATTACTGCTGCATAATCAACTATAGACAAATGCTATAAATTTGGAGTACGATAAAAACAGATATTTTTCTATAAGGAGGCAGACAATGCGCAATGTAATTGAAGTAATTAAAGGAAGAAGTTCTACAAGAGGATATACTTCCGAACAGCTGTCAGACACAGAATTGCAGACGTTAATACATGCAGGTCTTCAGGCGCCGACAGCTGCCAATAAACAGGAAATCCATTTCACCGTATTAAAGGGGGACAATCCGATTCTGACCGAACTCGAAGAAGAAAAAAACCGCCTGCGTGATATCACGGTCGCAGAGCATAATTTCTATTATGAAGCGCCTGTCGTAGTCATATTAAGTGCCGACAGTTCCTACAAGTGGAGCCCGCTGGATGCCGGTATCGCAGTGGAAAATATGGCTCTTGCGGCGGAAGACTTGGGATTGGGCAATCTGATTATCGGCTGCATCTTTGATGCTATGAGAGGAGAGAAAAAAGAATATTTTTCAAAGGCTTTGAAATTTCCAGACAATTACGAGTATGAGATAGCCATTGCATTCGGTCACAAGGCAGTTAATAAGGAGCCGCATACCTATAACGCCGATGCACAAGTTACTTATTTGTGATGTTGCGATTCAGCATTTTAACTTACAACAATGACAAAACAACGGAGTGCATGGCTCGTGCCGCACTCCGTTTGATTTTGGCAACATCTAACAGAGTACAGTTATAATTTGCAAAATTTTTCTGCATATCAGTTGTTCCTCAATGATACTTTCATCAGAAATATAGGCTAAACCTGCGCCTCTTCGTTCTCTATTTGTCATATGCATTATCTGCTTCCCATGTATATCGCAACCATATCTTCTTCCGTCAGCACTTTTGCCGAGCCTGTGCGCCCTCCGCATGCTGCCATACATCTCTGAGCCATTATTCTAATCTGCTCATCCGTTGGTTCAATTCCCAGCTCTTTCATATTGGTCGGCATACCAATCCGGTGATAGAAATCCTCCATTGCTCTGATACCGGCTTCGGCAATTTCTTCATCGGTTCCCTTAATCGATACTCCCATAACATTTTGAGCGTATCGAACAAAGCGTGGCAGGCAGCTTGACTTCACATATCTTGCCCAGCTTGACCAGATTGCGGCAAGACCTGCACCGTGTGTAACATCAAACATACCGCCCATCTCATGTTCCAGCTTATGCGACATAAAATCTCCTCCGTCGTTACCACAGCCGGTAAGGTCATTATGTGCAAGACTGCCCGCCCACATTACTTCGGCACGAGCGTCATAATTCTGCGGATCCGTATGCAGAATCTCTGCATTTTTCATAACAGTTCTAAGCAGTCCCTCTGCAAGAGAATCCGTAATCTCCATATTTCCGCCGTTTGTGAAATACCGTTCCATCGTATGCATCATTATATCCACACAGCCGGATTCTGTCTGATAATCCGGAAGAGTCATGGTATATTCCGGATTCATAATGGCAAATACCGGTCTTGCCAGATTATTGTCATAACCTCTCTTTGCATTTGTTTTTTCATTTGTAATAACACTGCTCTTAGAAGTCTCACTTCCTGCTGCCGCAATTGTAAGAACACTTGCAACGGGCAGACACCTTTTTGC
This sequence comes from uncultured Bacteroides sp., assembly GCA_964554405.1. Lineage (GTDB taxonomy): Bacteria > Bacillota > Clostridia > Lachnospirales > Lachnospiraceae > UBA3282. The sequence goes on from CAZKOR010000032.1 coordinate 15,808, forward strand.
ACTCCGCGTATGCTCGTACAGCTCCCAAACATCCTTATCCGGTTCCGCAAGTCCATATGCGATTGCTTTTGCAGTATCGATAACACTTCCGCCGCCTACTGCCAAAAGGAAATCCGTTCCGTTTCTTTTTCCAAGTTCAATTCCTTCATATACTTTATTAAGGCGGGGGTTCGGAACAATACCGCCAATTTCGGATACAGAAATGCCTTCATCATTCAACGACTTTTTAATGAAATCTAACAGTCCGGATTTCTTTGCACTGCTTCCGCCATACACGAGCAAAACATTTTTCGCGCCATATTCACGAATATATTTTCCTGTATTTTTTTCTTCTCCTTTGCCAAAATACACTTTTGTCGGTGCATAATACATAAAATTATGTGCCATCGTGTGATTCCTCCAGTTTTTATTTCAGTACATATCCTGTGCCTTATAAAAATCCCATCCTGTCATTTCTTCGTATGCTTTCAGAAATTCTTCTTCCGTAAGATATTCCCTGACAGTATACTTTCCGTCTTCATTCTGCTTCAATTCCTCTTCCGTCTTAGGACGGTCCAGTAAGCAATAAATCCCAGCGCCGCCGACACCGTATGTATCCGAGTAATACTTCCGATAATATTCTATGTCCTCTTCGTTATATTCCGGAAACCTGTATCTGACTAATGTATCCGAATATTCCTTATTCCATTTCAAGTCAAAGGTACACCGTCGGAAAATATTCGTAAATGGGAGGGATGTACCCCATTCATAGACAAGTTCCCTCTTCGCCGTAATAAACAAAAATTCCATTCCGTCATTGACATCCACATAGACCATCTCCGCCATGCCGTCCTGATAAGCATAAATTACAGAAATCTCGATTTTCCGGCTATCCTCATAGTCCGGCAGTTCCTCTATCGTCCAGCCGCCGACTAACTCAGGCATCCCGTCTCCATTAACGTCCATGCGAATCCATATATCTGCTCCCATTCCCCATAAATACTCTTCTTTATAAGGTTTAATGACAGACCTGTCACCCTGCTCAACCTGATCGAAAATCCTATTACATTCCTCAAACACTTCTTTATCTTTTACCGGATCATATTGTTTCAGGACGCATAGTTCTACCAACCGTGTGCTATCCGCCATATCAATTTCCCAATTTGCATAATAATGTCTTCCTGTAGTCTTTTCGATACCGCCGATTTCCCCTTTCAGAAGCCCGGCTCCACCCGTATCTATTTCAGTCAGTTCTACCGTTATATTGAAAAAAAGAGCCTGTCCGTCATACGCACTGCGCAGCATTTCCTCCGCTTCTTCCACATTGAAAATTTCTTTTTCAGAATCCAACATAGGAACGCTTTTTTCTATCAAAGATATACTCTTTACGCATTCAAATCCATCATTTGCCGAAATTTTAGTATAAAGGATTCCATGTTCTTCATCGACCAGAAAATCTTTGACCGGATAAAGTTGAAATTCTTCCTGCGGCGTCCGTATATAAAGTACATACTGATTATACGGAAACGGATCTTCTACCATCGGCCAGTAAAGATACTCTGCATAAACTTGAACATCGTCTGCATCATATACGCAATCACAATGACTCAGTTCAATATCGTTGTTGCTTTCCTCTCCCTGATAAATTACCCGAAAACTGTTCACGGGTTCTTTTTTCTTTTCCTGCGCTGTCGTTTCCGGCGTTGTCGTTTTCTTCACTTCTGCACTCTCTTCCAGCGCGTCATATAACGATTCTGCCGCCGGGTTTTCCTCTTCCGTCCGGCATCCTATACATGCAAACAACACAGCTGTCAATAACATTGCTGTTATCTTTTGTTTTGCTCTCAGCATTAACGCCAACCCTCTTCAGGCAATTTTGCAATCGCAAAGCCCATAAATACTACAGTAACGGCAACCCTGAAAAGGAAAGGTATCGAAACGCCTGCTAAGGAAAACCCACTGAGAAATGTTGTTACTACAAACATCAATACCTTAGAATATACTGCAACTCTGAACAACGTTCCTGCTGATAGCTGTTTTTTCATCATAACGGAGGCAATGAACATCGCAATTAACAGATAAACCGCCGCACACAGGAAATACCAGAAAACTCTTCCTACAAAAAAGATAACAAATCCCATTACGAAAAAGACTTTCAGAAAAGATACAATCATATCAACAAACCAGTCTTTGTCAATTACCATACTGCTTCCGAAATCACTGAAATCAAACTGCTGATACTGTCCGTTCTGCATAAGCGAAAATCTGTCCCGTCCCATCAGCCAAACATACCAATATCCTTCAGCCGCTAACTCATAGGCATCTTCAGAAGAAAATTCACTAACATCATCTGTTATACGTATATATAGATTATCTTCAGCATATAAGAAATCTTCTTCGGTATATAATTGTCCATCTCTTATCTCAAAGTCCGGCAGCTGATCTGCCCACTCGCTCATATTTATGGATTTAAAAATAATCAATAAAAATGCAAAAATAATAACGGTCGAGACAAATGCCAGAAGCGTTACAAAGCCAATCATGCTTCCGGTCTTAACCTTTGTCAGTCTGTTATATTGGGGCGGTATAAAAGAAAGTCCAAACTGCTGAAAAATATTAGGCGCTTTCTGAGGTTCCGGGTTCCCTCCGTAATTATATGGTCCTCCGTAGTTTCCATATCCATTATTCATGTAAGGATTAGGCTGCTGGTAAGGATTTCCCTGCTGATTAGGATTTTCATTGTTCTGTGGATTGTAATTATTGTCCATTTTTCATTCCTTCTTTTAAGTATAAATTTTGTTTGTGTTACTCATTGCGGATATTTTACCATATATTTCATTCTCCGTACAGAAATAAAACGAAAACATTTTCTCAGTCGTATACGCTTAAAACCCCATAATATTTAGCAAGTGTGGAAACATCCTGAACATACTTTCCCACATCCTCCAGTCCATATCGAAGCAGATAATAATCCATATCATGCAAAAGCTGATAAACATGATAAGCATATTCCATTTCATGTGTTTCAGCCGCCAAAGCCGTTTCATCAATCATCTGCTGCAAATCGGTCTGTAGTTTTTCATTCTTCACAGTTCCTTTCATCTCTTCCAACAGTTCTATAAAATTCTCTGCATCTTCCAGTTTTTCAAAAATATTATCATTTAAATATGCCGATTCCATTCGCAGGTTAGCCACTTTTATATTTTCTGTCAATCTCTCTATTTCTTCCTCAGCCATCCCCTCTAAAACCTGCTCGCGCATAGCATACACTTCCGCTTTTGTAAGGATATGCACTTCTGGTGTATCCTGACTTTCAGTTTCGACTTCTACACTATCCTGTTTTTCCTCATTTGCGTTCTCCCTGTCTGTGGAGCAGCCATACAAAATTATGGATAGTAATAGCGCAATAATCAATCTGTTCTTTTTCATAATACAAATTTTGTTTTTCTCTTGATACGCATATATTTCTCTAATTGTTTTTTTTCATAATTTTCCCTTGTTTTTATACTGTTCTTATTTTCTTGATTATCAACTACTAATAATAGGATTAATCATCTCTCGATAATTTAAGCCTTCAAGTTATTTAACTTAAAGGCTTTATATTATATCATTCTCTAAAAATTCTCAAAATCTTTTCCTTGCTGTCAACCAACATATGAAAAACTCTCAATATGTATACAGTCTGTTCCCTCTCATTAATCAAAAAATAAATTTTATAATTTTTATAATATGTCTTCCTAATACCATATCTTGCCAGTTCTTCATCTTCATCCAATTCATGACTTTGAGGGAACAAACCGAGACTATTAATTACCTTCTTAAATCCTCTTACCATATTAAGTGCCGTCTCTGGAGATTTCAGTTCAAAGGCAATGTAGTCTGTCTGATCTGCAATGTCCTCTTCTGCTAATGGAAGGATGATTACCTTATACTCTATCATTGGAATACCTTTTCTCCAGTTCCTCAAAAAGTTCGTTGCAGTCTCGACCTTTTCCTGCTGCGATATCACGGTAGCTTTCCATTACCATCTCTCGTACCTGTTTCTGATTTTCATTTATTTCTCTTCGATAATCTAAAGCCTGTTGCGCCGAACTCATAGAAATCACCTCTTTTTTCTATTTGTAACTTTAGTATACTCAAAAATTGTTCGAAATACAAGATTCTTTGAATTTAATTCTTCCTTGTCTCTTTCTTCGCCGCCTTAATATTGGTAATTATTCTTCCACTTTACATCCCATAAAATTGCAAGTAAAATTATGATGAAACGGAAGTGAGGAGCTGCTTATGCTGCAGATTGCAATATGTGATGATGAACAGTTTTATCGTAAAAAGATACAAAAACTTCTCGAAGGCTATCTTAGAAGCCGCGAGTTACAATATGAACTTCATTTGTTTTTATCCGGGGAAGAGTTTTTAAAGCGGTGTGAAAACAGTGTAAAATTTGATATTGTATTTTTGGATATCAACATGGATGAAATAGACGGGATACAGACAGCTACACGAATTCGTTCTTTTCACAGTGATACCTATATTGTATTTGTGACGGCATTCATTGATTATGCGCTGGAAGGCTACAAAGTAAATGCGGTTCGTTATCTCATGAAGGACACGCTTGACCTTGCGATGGAAGAATGCATGACAGCGATTTTACAGAAGATGCAGATTGCACAAGTGACATTTACATTTCTGGAAGGTGAGAAAAAATTATATACTGACAACATTTTGTATGTAGAGAGTAAAGGACATAAATCTATTTTTCACTATATGGAAGAGGGCGCGGTGACATATCAGGTTTATGACAAACTCGACAGTGTGGAAAGCAAGCTAAAGGGCAGCAATTTTTTAAGGATTCACAAGAGTTATCTGGTGAATATGAAGCATATCCGCAAAATCTGCAACTATACGGCATTTCTCGATACAAACGAGGAACTTCCCATTCCGCGTCTTAGATTTCAAACTGTAAAAGAAGCATTTGTGGATTATAAAGGAGCGCTGTGATGGCAGATATGTTGGGACATGTAATCCGAAGCATTATTTTATTATTTGTCATAAGTATGAGCTGCCAGATATTCTATGAGACTATCGTGCCCAAACGGAAACTGCGGTATGAGTGGATGGAGCATACTACGGTTTTAGCATTTGCAGCCGGGTTTATGGTTATTGCTGTGACGGAGATTCCGCCGTATATTTTGCAGCCGGTACGGTTCATTGTCGTAGTTGCTGTTGTCGCACAGATTTATTTTCAGATGAGTATGATAAAGAATCTGATCTTATCGATTGTTCTTTGTGGGATTTACTGGCTCAGTTCCTTACTGCTTATTTCTTTAGTTTACATAACTCCAATTTCGGATTATGCAACGCACTCTGATATGATGGAACCGATTCTAAATATCTGCTTTTTATGTCTGATGCTGGCTTTTCGTTACCGGTATCAAAGTAAAGTTCGCGGTCTGACAGATATAAAATGGGGCAAATTCGGACTCATTTCACTAATTGGTATTGTTGTGAGCATCGCGGTTGCTACGATGTCACTGACGGGCAATGCTACGGATGATTATGCGAGACTGCTCACGGTTGCAGGATTTGCGGCGGTGTATATATTAGGATTTTATTATATGACCAGTCTGTTGGAAAAGGAATCCCAGATGCAGAAACTGAGGCTCCTTCATGAACAGACTCAGAATCAGATGGATTTGTATCAAAGCATGAAGAAACGTTATGAGCAGCAACGCCGCTTTTCCCATGATTACAAAAATCAGTTAAATTGTATTCAGGGAATGATTGAGAGTGGCCAGACAACAGAAGCGTTAGAATATATCTCAGGACTGACCGGAAATTTCCGGCAAAACGAAATGTGTGTCAATACCGGTCATGCAGTGGTAAATATAATGTTGAACCAGAAGTATCAGAAGGCAAGTGACAAGGGAATCGTTATGACAATGGTTTCCGGGAATCTGTCAGAACTTACGATCAGCGAAGAGGATATCGTGACGCTGTTGGGAAATCTGCTCGACAATGCAATCGAGGCATGTGAGAAACTTTCCGAAAACAAAGTGATACAATTTAAGATGGTTTTGGAAGAAGAACAGCTTGTCCTTTCGATACGCAATCCGGTAAAGGATGCGGTGCAAATCAAGGATAACCGAATTGTCACAAGCAAGCGGGACAAGTCCCGACACGGAATCGGGCTGTTGAATGTGGATTCCGTAATCAGGAAAAATAATGGAACAAGCGTATTAAAATGTGAGAATGGATGGTTTACTTTTACGGCGATGATACCATTGGATGAAATGTAAGAGGAATCTAACAAGAACTAAGAAAAGGCGTTCAGGCGCCTTTTTTTGTTGTCCTGCCGTCGATTTCTGTCATCCCCGTTGAATGGTCAAATTGCTGTCATTATAATGAATTAAAAAATTACTGAAAGGAAAAATGGCAGGAGGGAAAAACGAATTATGAAAAAACTGAGAATAGGACTTTTAGGAATCATATTGTTTGGAAGTATCGTATTGAGCGCATGCGGTACCCATACTGCAAACAGAGCGGATGAAGCTTTACTCACTGCAAAAGACGCGGCGGAATATACGATGGAAAGCTTGAAAGCATTGGATTTGGAACAATTTAATGCGTGTACGGACAACTATGTAGAGACGTACCATAATTGGATCGGCATACCTGTTGAAACAGAATATCGGGTTTTTAACGAGCTTTTACAGCCGGGAGTAAAGACCGGGAAACGGAAGAAGAAATATGAGTTCAATCATAAGTTTGCTGAAAAAATGATGGAAAATCTGGCATGGGAAATAAAAGATGTGAAAGAGGACGAGGATAGTGCAGAGATCACTATGGAAATCACAAATCTCAACATGGCAGATGTCATGGGCAAATACGAAATCTATCTTTTTGAAAATATGTTAGGGAGTCCCGGAATAGGACTTACGCAGATGATAAAAGACATTTCAAATATTATGGATGATGAGGGCGGTCTGCTTGCAATCATGGAATCATGTGATAAAGACAATATTTGTACGCTTGAAGTTACAGTCACGGCGTATCGGGAAAATGGAATGTGGAAGATTCACCTTGACGATGAATTTATCAATGCTTTTATGGGAAACATCAACGAATTAGCATATTCTGAAGATGTACAGAAAAAGATTGATGAACTTGAGAAACTACAGAACGAGAAGCTAGATGAGTGGGCGGAAGAATTCAGCAATGATGTAGAAAAGTGGGCCGAGGGATTGTTTGAGTAATAAATGAACAGGAGAAACCTTTGAAAAAAATATTAATTATTTTATTGTTTGCGTTTAGTGCCATAGGAATATATGCTTATAGTCAAAAAGAGTATTTCAGTAACGTTGAAGAAAAAAAACAATTTATTGAAATTATTACAGCTTCTGATGAGATGATTGGTATCATTGACAATAATAAAGAAATAGAAAGATTCGTAAAACAACTGGATATTAAATCTTGGAATTATATGGAACAATTGCCTGAAGACAGGGACTTGGTATATAGTTATATATCATATGAGGTAATTGATGAACCCCTATTTTTACAGGATAAAACACAGTTAGTTAATATGAGTACCTTAGAATTATATATTTCCAGTAACGGTGAATATATGATACGAAATTATGCTCAAGGAGTAGAAACAATAGCCAGAATACCAGAAAAGACTGGACGGTTTCTTAATGCGCCAGAATACTTAGATCTAAATAAGTATATGACAGCGAATGACATACTGGATGGATGGGGACTTGATTTTTATGTACCAAATAGTGACATTGAAAAAACAGATGATATAGAAAATACCCGATATTATAAAGGAGAAACATCATTTACAGAAGAGGAACTACTCAAGACTTCTAAAGAGCAGAAGATACAATTTTACGGAGCAGACAAAAACACGTTGCCGAATGAAATAGACGATATTTCTGAAATAGCGCAATATCTAAATGGATTGGCTCTGAATCAGTGGGAATATGTAGATAATGCACCAAATCCTAGAGAAATTGAATGCCAAATTGTTAGATTTATGTTATCAAGGGATAGTAATAAAAAAGAGCTAAAAGAAATGTATACCCAGATACTTTATAAAAGCAATGGTAATTATTATATTGAGGAAATAATTCCAGATGAATATAGTAATCGGGGAGAATTTATAACACATTATCAGGTGTCAGAGGAGATAGCAAAATATATTTTATCATATTTAAAATTATCCATAGAATAGGTAAAATATATTTTGCTAGTTCACCACAGGGAAGGCGGCTATCTCGCCGCCTTCGCCGCCTTAATATCGGTAATACCGTTAGTCGCATTGATATCCTGCGCAAAGTTTTGCGCAAACTGCATGAATGCTGCCGCCTCGTCCTTCTGTTGGATGTTCACCGGATGGTACTTATCATCCTTCGTATTGCTCGCCACTACAAAAAGATTCATAGGCTCTTTCTTATCTTTTTCATATAAGGTCAGCAGTCCGTTCTTTGTCTCCGCCATGCCGAAATTGTCTTTTACCATATGTATCGGTTCACTGTAACTAATATCCCCGCTGGCAAAATCTAAAGGAACAAGATATAAATCTCCCTGCTTAAACGCCACTCCGTAGTACCAATATTTGGTTGTGGTGGTTACTCTCCTTCCGCCTCCGCCTAAAGAAAATTCTTCTCTCGTGCCATAAGCTATCGTATACGTTTCGCCATTCGGCACCGTCTTTTTCACAATATCCTTAATTTTCTGCTTTTCCTCGCTGTTTTCCCCTTTCTTTTCATCAATTGTCATCTTCACATATATGATTACAAAAAGAACTACAGCAGCAACAATTCCTATAATAACATAGTTATTCATATTTTTTTCTCCTTTTCCTCAAACCGTGTCAAAATATGCACGGTTAAAATTCTTTTTTCCGTCCTTTATATTTTTCATAAATCTTACGCTTTACTCCCCTCCCTCTCTTATGCCTATAATAAAACCATAAAGGAGTTGATTTAATGGTTTCATATGCCCCCTTTTTTCGCACATTAAAAGAAAAGAATATATCCATTTACGCGTTAGTCCAGAAAAAAGGAATTAACGCCAACACTATAAATTGCATTAAAAAGGGAAAAAGCATTACCACCTACACACTTAATAATCTCTGTAAAGCCCTTGATTGTCAAATTTTTGATATTATAGAATATATTCCGGATATAGAGTAGTGGGCATGGCAAAACTAAAATTCATCCAATGAATAATCCCCTGCGTTTTCCGGCATTAAACATAATGTAGCAGGACTTTCTTTTAATTCTTTGATTTTCTTACTCCACGACTCATCGCTTTCTGCACATTTTTCCAAGAATGCAGTTCCTTCATCAGACATAACTTTATCTATAAAATTCTGCGGAAGTGTAACATGATATTTGACTACATACTTCCACGCATCTCTATCCCAGAAATATTCACCATCGGTATACCAATAAGGACCGCATAGCTGCACATCCTTAAAAGGATGTTTGTATAATCCCATACAGACTAAATGCGGCTGTGTTGTCTGCAGATACGCAATCACCTTTTCCGGCACTGTAAAATTCTCATCTATATGGTCATATATACTTTCTTCTCCACCATTTATTTCTTTATAGGGCATAACATTTATCATTGCAGCTAATCGTTCTAACTCCGCTCTCTGCTCCGCCGGTGAGGGCATATTAGCTGTCTGAACCCTTCCGTCTATTCCATATATGTCAACTTCGCAGTCCTCCCCATTAGAAGCAGATTCAACATCTAACCTATCTCCATGTATTCCATCGGGTTGTAATACCCACTTACGCATAGAAGCTATCTCATGCTCTTCTATACGTTCCATAGTATTCTCATCCAAAATCATAATAGAGATTTTTTGTCCGACACGAATGGTTTCACCCTCATCAGTTTCTATTTTAAGAATATGGTGACTGTAATCATATGCGGATACTACGTCAGATATAATTTTCATATTAATTCCTCCAATCTCAGTTTCGCTTGAAAAGTGTCCACTTTAACCAATTTCTTAATTGTAACATAGCATATCTCATGTTTTCAAATGTAATGTTTAAAACCATCGGTTAAAAAACTCAATGATTTATCCTTTGACTTTAAATTTGTGAACCAGTAGACTATTTCTTATAAAACGTAACCGAAAACACCAGCGAAGCTCCGCCTGTCGAAGCTCGCAATCTCATTTATGCCGGAGGGAATCAACATGGAAAATGTAAAATATCACGGAGTGGCTATGGGCGGAAAATTATATTCTCTGCGCATGGCAAAACGAATAAGCCAGGAGCAATTGGCGGCAGTACTAAACATCAGTCCGGCGGCTGTTTCCAAATGGGAACGAAACCTGTCAAAACCGAGCATCGAAATGCTGTGGGCACTGGCTGATTTTTTTGAATGCAGCATTGATGAACTGGTAGGCAGAACCTTGATACGGGTGGAAAAA
>CAZKOR010000033.1:0-25487 GCA_964554405.1 uncultured Bacteroides sp.
AGGCAGCTATGGATCGTTTTAAAACAGAGGTAGCTTCTGAGTTAGGTGTAAACCTGAAAGAGGGTTACAATGGTGACCTGACATCTAAGGAAGCCGGTTCTATCGGTGGCGAGATGGTTCGTAGAATGATTAAGAAACAGGAAGAGCAGATGAAATAACGTTCTGCTAAATAAGAATGACCCGCTTGGAAACAGGCGGGTTGTTTTTTTGGCGGCAGTATAGTAAAATAATATCGGAAGTAATTTGGTAACCTGAAAGGTTCGTCCTGACAGGGAATCATACATTTATTCTGACGCTCGAAGATTTGTTCTGAGAGGAAAGGCGGCTGGTATAATATGGTTATGTTAGTGCGCCTTAAAGCAGGCGTGCTTTTTTATGCACGCATTATAAAAAAGAAAGGGAGCACAAACAACTATGAAGAAAAAAATAACAGCAGTAATATTAAGCATTGTGATGACACTATCGCTTCTGGCAGGATGCGGCAACGCGGCTGAAGAAAAAGAAACCGCAACGGCGACAGCCGAGAAAACCAATATCAATGTAGGTTCATTAAAAGGTCCTACTTCTATGGGTCTTGTTTATTTGATGGACCAATCCGATAAAGGAGAAGCTTCACAAAATTATATTTTTACGATGTCGGCAGCGGCGGATGAATTATTGCCCAAGATGCTCTCCGGCGAACTGGATATTGCCTTAGTGCCCGCAAATGTGGCAAGTGTCTTATATCATAAGTCAGAAGGCGCAGTTTCCGTTATTGATATCAATACGTTAGGTGTACTTTATATGGTATCGGGAGATGATTCTATTCAGTCTATGGCAGATTTGCAGGGCAGAACCGTTTACCTGACAGGAAAAGGCACAACACCGGATTATGTATTGCAGTATTTATTAGAGGGAAACGGGCTGACAACGGATGATGTGGCATTGGAATATAAATCGGAAGCGACAGAAGTTGCGGCATACCTTGCGGAAAATCCGGAGAATATCGGTGTGCTTCCGCAGCCGTTTGTGACATCAGCGTGTATACAGAATGAAAATCTTTCTGTTGTAATGGATTTGACAAAAGAATGGGATGCGCTGCAGGGAGAGAGCGGAAGCAGCTTGATAACGGGTGTTACTGTTGTGAGAAATAATTTTCTTGAAGAAAATCCTGAAGCAGTTGCGGCGTTTATGAAAGAGCATAAGGACAGTGCCGCTTATGCAAATGAAAATGTGGAAGAGGCAGCGGAGCTTGTTGCAAAGTACGGTATTATTGAAAAAGCGCCGGTAGCGGCGAAAGCGATGCCTTACTGTAATATAACTTATGTGGACGGAGCGGATATGAAGTCGGCTCTTTCCGGATATTTGGAGGTTTTGTGTGCGCAGGACGCTTCTTCTATAGGTGGGAGTGTTCCGGCAGATGAGTTTTACTATATTCCATAGGAACTGTGCACGGTTCTTTTGAGAAAGGGATCATGATTTGTGACTGGAAAATTTTTTCTCCGAAAAAAGAAACTTTTTCTTCAAAAAAGTATGATTATCCTCTTCTGGCTGTGTGTCTGGCAGATTGTGGCAGTTTTCATGCATAATAATATTCTTCTGGTTGGTCCGCTGCAAGTGGGCAGGGCGTTCCTCAGCAATATTGCCGGAGAGGATTTTATCCGGATTATTTTATACTCTTTCGGCAGGATTGGACTTGGCTTTTTTGCGGCTTTTTTTAGCGCGCTGCTTTTGGGCGCGCTAAGTTATCGGTATATACTTACGGAAATGTTTCTTGCGCCGCTAATCACAACACTGAAGTCCATTCCTGTTGCGTCTTTTGTTGTACTTTTACTGATATGGTTCGGTTCGTCGAATTTGTCCTTTTTTATCAGTTTTCTCATTGTATTTCCCAATGTTTATGTGAATACAATAGCGGGTTTAAAAAGCACGGACAGGCAGCTTTTGGAAATGGCACAGGTATTTGGCGTTTCCGGACGGAATCTTTTCTATTTTTTATACAGACCGGCGCTTATGCCGTATTTGTTAAGTTGTCTGCGGATATCTCTCGGTATGAGCTGGAAATCAGGCGTGGCGGCGGAAGTTATCGGCATGCCTTCCTATTCCCTGGGCGAGCGTTTATATATGTCAAAAATCTATCTGGACACGGCGGGATTGTTTGCGTGGACGTTAACGGTTATCTTTTTGAGTTTTCTTTTTGAAAAGGCGGTACTGTATCTTGGCAGACGATATGCCGGGTGGAAGCCGCTCCCACGGTTAGGAAGGCAGAAAAATGTGAAAACGGAGGATACTGAAAAGGCTGCGCTTCATATTAACGGCATTGATAAAGCATATGGAACACAGAATGTTCTTCAAAACTTTTCACTCACTATGGAGTATGGCGGACATTACTGCCTGATGGCACCGTCCGGTGGCGGAAAAACAACGCTTCTTAGAATTTTAAACGGATTAGAGCAGGCAGACGGCGGTGCGATAGAGGGAATTCCGGAGCATATCGGCATGGTTTTTCAGGAAGACAGGCTTTGTGAAGAGTATGATGTAATTGCCAATGTTATGTTAACTATGAGACGCGGGGAAAAGGGAATGACGGCGTTGCAGGTAAAAGAGGAAGCGCTGAAACTTTTACCGGAAGAGTGTCTGACAAAACCGGTTAGTGAACTGAGCGGCGGCATGAGAAGACGCTGCGCTATTTTGCGTGCGATGCTTTCCGGTTCGGATATTATCATGATGGATGAGCCTTTTACCGGACTGGATGAAGAAAACCGCCGAAAGACTGCGGCATATATTCTGGAGCGTCTGCAGGGAAGAACCCTCCTTGTTACGACGCATAGAAATGAGGATGTGGAACTGCTTCATGCAGTGCGGGTGGAAATATAAAAGGCTGAAAATTTTTAATTTTCAGCCGCGAGTTTGGCTCTGACGACCCAAACTCACAGGCTGAGAGAGGGGGATAAATATGGAAACAAGAGTTGCACTGCTCGGCATTATTGTAGAGGATACGGAAGAAGTTGAGAAACTGAACCGGATATTGCATGATTATGCTGAATATATTATCGGAAGAATGGGGATTCCTTATAATAAGAAGAAAATGAACGTTATCAGCATTGTTATGGACGCACCGGAGAATCAGATTAGCGCTTTGTCGGGAAAGATAGGAATGTTAAAAGGAATTACCTCTAAAGTTATTTATGGAAAGAAATGCTAGTATTTTCCGAATGTTTGTGCTATAATTTCTAAATGACTGTGACTGAGAAGCAGAGTCGATTGAAGGAGGAAATACATTTATGAGTTTACAGGTAGAGAAATTAGAGAAAAATATGGCAAAACTGACGATTGAGGCAGCGGCAGAAGAGTTGGATAAGGCAATTGAGACTGCTTATCAGAAACAAAAAGGAAAAATCAGCATTCCGGGCTTTAGAAAGGGAAAAGTACCCCGTCAGGTAATTGAAAAAATGTATGGGAAAGAAGTATTTTATGAAGATGCTGCAAATGCGCTGATTCCGGATGCTTATGAGAAAGCGTTGGAAGAGTGTGAGGAAGACATTGTATCTTCACCTCAGATTGAAGTAACACAGATTGAAGCCGGAAAACCCTTTATTTTTACGGCAACGGTTGCGTTAAAGCCGGAAGTAAAGTTAGGAAAATATAAAGGCGTTAAAGTTGACAAGGCGGATGTGGAAGTAACGGAAGAGGAAATTAACGCGGCAATTGACAGAGAACGCGAAAATAACGCAAGAAATATTACGGTAGAGGACAGACCGGTCAAAGACGGCGATATGACGCTGCTTGACTTTGAAGGATTTGTTGACGGTGTTGCATTTGAAGGCGGCAAGGGCGAAAACTATCCGCTGACTATCGGTTCCGGTGCATTCATTCCCGGATTTGAAGAACAGCTTGTCGGTGCAGAGATTGGAAAAGAAGTAGAAGTCAATGTGACTTTCCCTGAGGATTATCAGGCGGAGAATTTAAAAGGCAAAGCAGCAGTTTTCAAATGTACGGTAAGAGAAATAAAAGAGAAAGAACTTCCGGAAATTGATGATGAATTTGCAAGCGAAGTATCGGAATTTGATACATTGGCTGAATATAAGGCGGATGTAAAGAAAAATCTGGAAGAGAAAAAAGCAAAGGAAGCGAAGGATGCAAAAGAAGAAGCTGTTATTGAGGCAATTATAGAGGCATCCGAAATGGATATTCCGGAAGCTATGATAGAGACACAGCAAAGACAGATGGTAGACGAGTTTGCACAGCGGATTACCATGCAGGGTCTTTCTATGGAGCAGTACATGCAGTTTACAGGCTCGAACTATAATCAGATGATAGAGCAGATAAAACCGCAGGCTGAGAAGAGAATCAAGTCCAGACTGGTACTGGAAGCGGTTGCGGCAGCAGAGAAGATTGAAGTAACCGATGAAGATTACGAGAACGAGATTGCTTCTATGGCAGAGGTATATCAGATGGAGCCTGAAAAAGTGAAAGAAATGCTTGGTGAGAGAGAAGAAAAGAACATAAGACAGGACCTTGCGGTGAAGAAAGCAGCAGAGTTTGTTGTAGAACAGGCAAAAGAGAAGTAAAAGGTTTAAGAGAAAGGAATGGTTATTACTATGGCATTAGTACCTTATGTCATTGAGCAGACCTCAAAAGGGGAACGCTCTTATGATATTTATTCAAGACTTTTAAAGGAAAGAATTATCTTCCTTGGAGAAGAGGTAAACGAAACAACGGCAAGTCTTGTTGTTGCGCAGATGCTGTTTTTGGAATCAGAGGACCCGGAGAAAGATATCCACTTATATATCAACAGCCCGGGAGGCTCTGTGACAGCGGGTATGGCAATTTATGACACGATGCGTTTCATTAAGTGTGACGTATCGACCGTATGTATCGGTATGGCGGCAAGTATGGGAGCTTTTCTTCTGGCAGGCGGAACAAAAGGAAAGAGAATGGCTCTTCCGAATGCGGAAATTATGATACATCAACCGCTTGGCGGCGCGCAGGGACAGGCAACGGAGATTGAGATTGCTGCAAAGCATATTCTGCATACCAAAGAGAAGCTGAATAAAATGTTAGCTGAAAATACAGGGCAGGATTATGAAGTGATTGCAGCAGATACGGAACGTGATAATTGGAAGTCAGCGGAAGAAGCGCTTGCTTATGGTTTAATTGACCGTGTCATTACCAATCATGCTGAAGCCGCTAAATAATAGAAAGGTAGTTATTTGAAATGACGGGAAGAAATTCTGACGACAAAGTAAGATGTTCTTTTTGTAATAAAACACAGGACCAGGTTCGGAAGATGATTGCCGGACCGGGAAGCGTTTACATTTGCGATGAATGCGTCGATATTTGTGCGGATATCATTGAGGATGAATATGAAGAAGAAACCGAAATCAGCACGATGGAGATTAATCTCTTAAAACCGGTGGAGATAAAGAAGTTTCTGGATGATTACGTTATCGGACAGGAGGATGCTAAAAAAGTCCTTGCTGTTTCTGTTTACAATCATTATAAAAGAGTGACAGCGCCGATGGATGATGACGGTGTGGAACTGCAGAAAAGCAATATTATCATGATAGGACCTACCGGTTCCGGTAAAACATATCTGGCACAGACATTGGCGAAAATTATTAATGTACCTTTTGCCATTGCAGACGCAACGACACTTACGGAAGCCGGATATGTAGGTGAGGACGTGGAAAATATCCTGTTAAAGCTGATTCAGGCAGCGGACTATGATATTGAGCGCGCACAGTTTGGTATTATTTATATTGATGAAATTGATAAGATTACCAAAAAGAGCGAGAATGTTTCGATTACACGAGATGTTTCCGGAGAGGGCGTTCAGCAGGCGCTTTTGAAAATTATTGAGGGAACAGTGGCAAGTGTGCCGCCTCAGGGAGGAAGAAAACATCCCCATCAGGAACTGATTCAGATAGATACTTCAAATATTTTGTTTATCTGTGGCGGGGCTTTTGACGGTCTGGAGAAAATTGTAGAGGAAAGACTGGATAGAAACTCTATCGGTTTTAATGCACAGATTATCGAGAAAAGCAGTAAAGATATCGGAGCGGTTCTGAAAGAAGCAGCGCCGCAGGATCTGATGAAATTCGGTCTGATTCCGGAATTTATCGGACGTGTGCCGATTACTGTCACCTTGGAAGGTTTGGATAAGGAAGCGCTTATCAGAATCCTGAAAGAGCCTAAGAATGCGTTGATAAAGCAATATCGGAAATTATTTGAGTTTGATGAAGTGAATTTAAAAGTAGAGGATGATGCGGTAGAAGCGATTGCAGATTTGGCATATGAGAGAAAAACTGGCGCAAGAGGACTGCGTTCCATCATGGAGAATGTTATGATGGACGTTATGTACGAAATTCCGTCAGATGACAATATTGCAGAATGTGTTATCACAAAAGAGGCGGTAGAAGGTAAAGAGCAGCCGATTGTGCATTATCGTAACAAGTTATTGCAGGCATAATTTTCCTATATAAAAAACGTCGCCGGAGATAGGCGGCGTTTGTCTTTTTTCGTGTAGCAGTGAGGTGTGTAGGATATGGTTATCAAAAATGTTAATCTGGAAAGAGTCTGCGGGATTACAAGCAAGCTGCCGAAGAATAAGCTTATGGAATTTGCTTTCACGGGAAAAAGTAATGTTGGAAAGTCATCCCTTATCAACGGGCTGATGAACCGTAAATCGCTGGCGAGAACAAGTTCCAAACCGGGGAAGACCCAGACTATCAATTATTATAATATCAATGAGCAGATGTACTTCGTAGATTTACCGGGATATGGGTATGCGACGGCAAATGAGAGTGTCAAGGCGCAGTGGGGGAAACTCATTGAAGACTACCTTCATCAGTCTAAAATGATTAGAGCCGTATTTCTGCTAGTGGATATCAGACATGCGCCGTCCGAAAATGACCGTATCATGTATGACTGGATTGTAAAAAGAGGCTACCAGCCGATTATTATTGCCACAAAATCAGATAAAGTGAAACGAAGCCAGATTGCGAAGCAGAAAAAGCTGATTCGCGATACATTACAGATAGGAAATGACACGATTGTCATACCATATTCCTCTTTGTCGAAACAAGGAAGAGAAGACATTTATGCGGTGATTGATGAGTTGATGGCGAGAGGTTGAGTTATGAAACAGAAAGCAGTCACATATGTA
This sequence comes from uncultured Bacteroides sp., assembly GCA_964554405.1. Lineage (GTDB taxonomy): Bacteria > Bacillota > Clostridia > Lachnospirales > Lachnospiraceae > UBA3282. The sequence goes on from CAZKOR010000033.1 coordinate 7,148, forward strand.
AAAGTAATTCTGAATTTGGTGACCGCATTGGTCATTCTTCTTCTGTGCATTTTTTTACTGCCTAAGGCAATTATGTTTTTTATGCCTTTTGTGATAGGCTGGATTATTTCGCTGATTGCATCGCCGCTAGTCAGATTTTTGGAGGAAAAGCTGAAAATCCGGAGAAAAGCGCTTTCGGCGTTTGTGATTATAGCAGTTCTTGCAGTCGTTATTCTGCTTGTCTATTATGTTGTTCTCAAACTGGCAAGGGAGACAACCAGTTTTATTAATGAACTGCCTGCTTTATGGAAGCGTGTTGAAGCAGAGTTTGCGCAGATAGGAGCTAATCTGCAGGGGATTTATGTACGTCTGCCGCTAGATGTACAGGAGAAAATAACGCAGCTTTCTAACGGACTGGAAGACTATTTTTCCGATTTTGTCGGGGAAATCGGAACTCCGACTTTTACGGCAGTAGGAAACTTTGCTAAGCAGCTGCCCGATATTTTCATGGCGGTTATTATGACACTGCTCTCATCTTATTTCTTTGTGGCGGACAAATCATATTTGTCTGATTGCATGAAAAAGTATCTGCCGAAAGCGATATATTACCGTTTCAGTTTGATACGGAATAGTTTTCGGGATGCTGTAGGAGGCTATTTCAAGGCACAGTTTAAAATAGAGATATGGATATATATGCTGTTAGTCATAGGACTTTTGCTCTTAGGCATTGATTATGCGTTTGTGATTGCATTAGGAATTGCCTTTCTGGATTTGTTGCCGGTATTCGGCACGGGAACGGTTATGCTTCCCTGGGCGGTGATTGAAATTTTAAGCGGCGAGTACAGAAGGGCAGTCGGTCTATTGATTATTTGGATTATCGGACAGCTTGTGCGGCAGGTGATACAGCCGAAAATTATGGGAGATTCCATTGGTATTGACCCGATTCCTACGCTGTTTTTACTCTATATCGGATATCAGGTGTCCGGAGTTCTCGGTATGATTTTAGCTTTACCAATAGCTATCATTGTGATTAACTTAAATGAAGCCGGTGTTTTTGATACGACAAAAGAAAGTTTCCGTATTTTGATTGCCGGTTTTAACAGATTTCGGCGCCTGCGCGATGAAGATGAGGAAATTATCATTGAATATGAGAATGAGATTGAAGAAAGTTTAGATAGAAAAGAGGATTGACCATGAGAGTCACAGTATATAATTGCAGAGAATTTGATGAAAAGGAATTATTTTTACGTTATGGAAAAGAATTGGGAATGGAGCTGGTTCTTTGTGCGGACGCTCCAACGCTTGACAATATATCATTATCCAAAGAAAGCGAATGTGTGGATATCATCACTTCTAAGATTACGAGAGAACTGATGGCGGCATTTCATGAGAATGGCGTGAAATATCTGACAACAAGAACAATCGGATATGACCATATTGACATAGAGGCAGCAAAGGAATTTGGCATCAAAGTGGCAAACGCGCCTTATGGACCTAATGGTGTAGCCGATTATACGGTGATGTTAATATTGATGTCTATCCGAAAAATGAAAAGGATTTTGGAGCGCACCAATATACAGGATTATACGCTTGCCGGTATTCAGGGAAGAGAGTTAAAGGATTTAACAGTGGGAATCATTGGAACAGGCAGGATTGGCAGAACCGTGATTCAGAACTTATCGGGATTTGGATGTAAAATACTGGCATATGATTTATATGAACAGGAGAGTGTGAAGCAGCATGCGCAGTATGTTTCGCTTAAGGAGCTGTTTGCACAGGCGGATGTGATTTCTCTGCATACGCCGCTTACCGATGAGAATTATCATATTATTAATGAAAAAAATATTGCGGCGATGAAAGACGGTGTTGTCATAATTAACACGGCAAGAGGCGGACTGATAGATTCACAGGCTTTGATCAGCGCTGTGGAATCAGGTAAAATCGGTGCAGCAGGATTAGATGTTGTAGAAAATGAGTTCGGACTATACTATTATGACCACAAATCGGATATATTAAATAATAGAGAGCTGGCAATTTTAAGAGGGTTTCCGAATGTTACCGTATCCCATCACATGGCTTTTTATACGGATAACTGCGTGGAAACCGTTGTACGGGACTCTCTGCTTGGCTGTAAACTTTTTATGGAGGGAAAAGAAAACCCTTGGGAGGTCGCTTAAGTGCAGAAATGGATAAAGATTATTTTTGCTGTATATCTTTTAGTATTAGTGAAAGTTATTATTTTTAAATATCCCTTTGATAAACTTTATGCTATCGCTCAGACATGGCGCAGGGATGTGATTTTAGAAGGATTGGGAACGGCGAATTTTGTCCCTTTTAAGACCATTAAGATGTATATTAAATATGCCGATAAATTAAATAGCTTTGAGAATCTGGCAGGCAATATACTGGCATTTGTACCTTTTGGATTCCTGCTTCCTTTGGTGCGGAAAAACAAGAGTAATTTAGCCGATATCTTTGCGAATGCCCTGATTTTGGTAGTGGGGATTGAAGTATTTCAGCTTTTCAGCGCTTTTGGTGCATTTGATGTGGATGATATCATTTTGAATTGTCTTGGCGCTGTCATGGGTTATTTTGCTTATAACAGATGTTATCATTTGTTTCCGGCTTTGCAAAAGTTCTGTCAATGCGGCCGGGAAGAAAAAATAGAGGAGGATGATTATGGAGCGTATTTTGAAGAAAATTAGAACCAATGTGGTCATATCGGCGTTAATCTGCATTGCACTGGGTGTCGTATTGGTAATATGGCCCGGTATGTCCGTGCAGGTGGCTTGTATGGCAATCGGTGCGGTACTGATTATCAATGGAATCAGCAGACTGTTGAATTTCATTTTCGGAAGAGACGGCAGCCTGTTTTCCCAGATGAATCTGATTATGGGCATCATTATTACGGTAATCGGCGTCTGGATTTTACTGCAGCCGGAGAAAATTATTGCTATGATACCGATTCTGGTAGGCATTATCATTATCATACACGGTGTCAATAATTTACAGCAGGCGGTGAATCTCTGCAAGAGCCAGTATGATAAGTGGTGGGTTGCGTTGCTGCTGGGGCTTCTGACAGTTGGTTTAGGCATCCTGCTTATTTGCAATCCATTTCAGGCAATCGATACACTTGTTATGTTTATTGGCCTGTTCTTGATTTATGACGGCGTTTCCGATATCTGGATTGTTTCCAGAGTATCCTACGCGGCGAAACAGATAAAGCAGGAGTTAGGAGCGGTAGATGTAGAGGCGGAAGAAATGGAATAGATGCTGGCTGGACTTTATACTTTGATTATGGTATAATACATATAATTGGTACCATTGAATTGTTTCAGGATTGCATAAATGTAGAAAAGATATAAAAGCGATGAGAAAGGCAGAAATACTGATATGAGAATAGGCGGTATCGGATATGTTTATCCTACATATGTATATAATCCCAATACGGTAAGTGCATACAGTCTGAACAAATTATCCAGAATATCGGATGATGTGTTGGATAAGAAAACAGAATATACGAGACCTGAGCCGGAAGAAGAGAATCAGAATCCGCTCCGAAAAGGACAGACACGTGATTTTGAGGGTATTCTGGCAAAGCAGATGCAGCAGGGACAGAGCCGTGCGACGCAAATGATAACAGGCGGAATTTTCAAAGAGCCTGTAAAAACAGCAGAAAACGAGCAAATAACAGCCGCTATGTCAGTTGCCGGAAATAATACAAGTGTTATGCAAATGCAGAGAGCAATGCAGGCATATGGAATGTCTATGATAGCATAAAGGTAAATAAAACAAAATAAGAAAAAACAAATCCTCATTTAATTTGCGAATGAGGATTTTTTAATAGTTTGATTTGTATGGAATACTGGAAATTGAGGCCTATTTTTTATGTGTAATTCTATAACAGTTGATTTTCGGAGTTTCAAAATCTAAAAGTTTAATGCACTTTAACTTTTTCTGCTCAATATAGGGTGCGGCAATGCTTTCCGGTACGAAGCTGATACCGTCTGATGTAAGCAGATAGGGAATCAGTTTTGTGCCGTTATCAATTTCAAATCCGAACTGAAAGTGAGGCGGGAATAATTCCCTGATAAAGAGTCCGACTTCTTGTAAGGCAAAGTGACAATATAAATAGTTGGCATGTACAAGACTTGCCTGTGTAATACCATCACAATATCGGTCGTTATTGTAATTGGTAACCAGTACGAGATTATCAGTAGCAAATATCTCACAGTTGTATTCACTATGATAAAAAGGAAGATAAGAATAGGCAACATCCAGCAGATTGTCTTGTATCGCCTGTAATAAGTTATTAGAATGACCGATAGTAATTTGAATGGCATGTTCCGGATGCGAGTCCATATATTCTTTTATGATGGGGAAAAGATGGCACTCATAAATAGTGTTGGTTGAGCCGATGCGATAAGTGTCTTTATATTTTTTCAGTGCGTTCACATTTCGGATGCCGGTGTCCGAAAGCTCTATAATTCTTTTGGCATATGGCAGAAAAAGTTCTCCCTCCTGCGTCAGAGTTACTTTTCTTTTGTTTCTGGCAAAAAGCTGTTTACCGATTTCTTTTTCCAGTTCCGCGATGCGGTTTGTCACAGTAGACTGCGCAATGAAGAGAGAATCGGCAGTTCTTGTAAAATTGCGGTATTCGGCTAATGCGATGAAAGTTTGCAGTGATTGAGTGTCCATGTAGGTTTCCTCCTGTGGCGGTTTATATTTTCTTATTTAATATATAATTAGAAAAACAAATTACTGATATGCAAATAATCAACTTTACAGATATCATACTACGAGGTTATAGTATTGTCAAAAGAATAGTTTATGTGGATGTATTGAAGTGAATAAGCTTTACAAGGAAGGTAAGCAGAAGGAAAGGGCAGGTTTATTAGTATGAAATATGAATTACGAAAGACAGATTGTGAAAACCCGGATTTTCTAAAGCTATGTGAAGAACTGGACTTATTTTTAAACAGCGCAATTGGCGGAGAGGAAAAACGGGAGAAATATAAGAAGTTTAATCATGCGGATACAATGGATTATGTAATTATCGCTTATGGCAACAAGGAGCCGGCAGGGTGCGGTGCTTTACGGAAATACTCTGAAAAAGAGATAGAAGTAAAAAGAGTTTTCGTGCGGGAGGCATATCGCGGACAGCATATTGGCAGCATGATTCTGGAGGAATTATTGTTGCAAGCACAGAAGATGTCGTTTCAGAGGATGATTTTGGAAACAGGTGTTTTTTTATCTGCTTCCGTTCATTTATATCAGCAGTATGGATTTGAAGAAATGGAAAATTACGGACCTTATCAGAATATGCCGGAATCTTTTTGTATGGGACGTGATATTGGTAAGGAAGCAATTTGCTATTGCAGGAGCAGACAGATTGCGAAAGAGGATTTACGGGAACTATTTGCGTCCGTAGGGTGGCTGTCGGCAGAGTATGCTGACAGACTGGTTAAGGTGATGAAAACAGCGGGAACAGTGATTTCTGCATGGCAGGATAATAGACTGGTCGGTCTGATAGAGGTATTAGATGATGGTGAACTGACTGCATATGTACATTATCTTTTGGTTCACCCACAGTTCCAGCATAGAGGAATAGCTGCTCATATGCTGGAAGTGGTGAAAAAGATATATCAGGATTATCTTTATCTGATATTACTCAGCGAGAAAAAAGATACAATTCCTTTTTATGAAAAGCATGGTTTCACGGTAATAGGCGACTCTACGCCGATGCAGATAAAATGTTTATAAATCCTGTGCCAATGCCTTTACTCTTACCATTACGTTTTTGACGGGAGGCAACAATAAAATAACAACAGTTACAATACCCTCTGCAAGAATGTAAGAATAGTTATAGGCAATCGGGTAGATTGCGGCAAGGGATTTCGGAAAAGAATCCGGCATGTAATCCATCCAATACAGATAGCCGCCTATGGAATGAAACGCTCCTCTTATAAAAATAGCAAGAAGATACCCTTTTAAGAGACCGTTTGCTTTCTTATAGAAGAAACCGGACAGACCAAGTGCGGCAAAGGCAAGAATATAATCTGTCAGAACCTGTACGGGAGAAAGAATATAGTCGGCTCCGCCTTGGATAAACTGTAGAATACCATAGGCAAATCCCGTTGTCAGACCGATTTTCGGGCCATACCAGTATCCGACTAAAGTAACAAACAGCATGGAACAGAGTGTTGCAGAGCCGCCCCATGGCATATGCACGACTTTGATATAAGAAGTGATGAAGCCGAGTGCAAGCGCTACAGCAGAAAAAACAAGTTGTTTGGTGGAAAAAAGACTGGTCTTTTGCGTTTCTGATTTGTTCTTGCCGGTGAGAAATGCCGTCAACGCAACTAATACGGCAATGATGGCAATAGATAAAATGACGCCTGTTGTTGTAAGAGAATAGTAACCATCCTCCTGATAAAATAATAATAACATAAAAAATCCTCCTTCGTGTACGCGAGGAGGGACAACATCATATTACAAAATAACAGGCGATGTTATTTTGTAATGCTATGCTTCCTTCCGCCGGTATTATCCGGTTCAAGTAGTGAGGGTTAGGAATATTCCTATTCCAATCTCAGCGATGTGCTCCCCTAGCGAGTTATTTTATTAACATAAGGATGTCTCGCGGAGCGTGGCATCCGTTGTTTATGGAATAGTATAGGGCTTTTGTGTGGGATTGTCAAGTTTTATTCTCAGAATCAAGTGCGTTTGCGCTCGATTTTTTATAAAATAATGTAATAGACTTTATGTTTCAATTGTGATATACTTTATCTACTCAGTAACAAATAGTTGCATGAGGCGGGGGCAGTAACGGAGGATAATATGACAGAAAATGAAAAACTTGATTTAGTATTGGAAAAGGTAACAGCTATTGATGAAAAAGTGGAAACTCTTGACAAGAAAGTAGAAACTCTTGATAAGAAAGTAGAAAATCTCGATAGGAGAGTAGTGCGGATTGAAAATGATGTGAGAGATATTAAATTAACTATCGAAAATGAAATCCGTGTTAACATCCAGCGTGTAGCCGAAGGGCATCTTGATTTATCCAGAAACTTAAATGAGTGTATAAAGCTTTCAAATGATGTAAAGGACAGACAGGAGATACAGGATATTTATATCAATATGCATAATAGCAAAATAAGAGCTCTGGAAGCATGTCAATAATTAAGATATAGCTATAAACAGGTGTAAAGTCTATTTCCTTATTAAGGCTTTACACCTTTTCTATCATAAAATAAAAGGAGTACCACAGATGAAAAAATATCTTCTGTTTGACCTCGACGGAACATTAACGGACCCAAAGATTGGGATTACAACCTGTGTGCAATATGCGCTGCGTCATTTCGGAATAGAGGAACCGGATTTGGATAAGCTGGAGAGATTTATCGGACCGCCTCTGGCAGACAGTTTTCAGCAATTTTATGGTTTTAATGAGAAGCAGGCGAAAGAAGCGATTCAGGCTTACAGAGAACGTTTCAACACAGTTGGATTATATGAAAATGAAATTTATCCGGGGATTTCGGAAATGCTGGCGCGGCTTAAAGATGCAGGGAAAAAGCTGGCGGTCGCCTCCAGCAAGCCTACAGTGTATGTGCAAAAAATATTGCAGCATTTTGGAATCGAACAGTATTTTGATGTGATTGTAGGAAGTGAATTGGATGGTACACGTTCCCAGAAAGAAGAAGTGATAGAAGAGGCATTACGACAATTGTGTCATGATGATAAAAAAGAGAATGACAAAGTTGTCATGATAGGTGACAGGAAGTTCGATATACAGGGAGCGAAAGAGTTCGGGCTTATCAGCGTAGGAGTATCCTTCGGCTATGCACCACCCGGGGAACTGGAACAGTCAGGCGCGGACTACATTGTGGATACGGTAGCAGAGTTGGAGGAATTTTTGTATTAATATAATGAATGAGACACATACATATCAGAAGTATATAAAAAGTATAGGGGAAGTATTGATACCGTTTGTTATTTATTATGCTGTCTATTTTCTTGCTCTTATCGGATTGACTTCATTAGTTATTACTATTTTGCAGGGGGCAGGAGAGAGCTGGCAAAGTCTGTTGTTAGAACAGGAAGCAACGGTGAATGCTGTAATCGGCGGATTTGCGATGATGATAGGCATTGTGCCGCTTATTCCGATGTTCAGGCAGGAAATATGTCGTGAGGGGGATGAAAAAGGAGGTGCCGGAGCAGCAGGCATGCTCACAGGCGGAGCCAAAGTTTTGCTTACGATAGCACTTGCGGTAATGGTTTCCGTTGCTGTGAATATTTTATTTATCTTTTTTCATTTGACGGAAAGTTCGGAAGCATATACTCAGACGGCAGAACATCAATATAGTGTGATTTTCCCGTTCGGACTTTTCCTATACGGAATTATCTCTCCTTTAGCGGAAGAAGTAGTTTTTCGAGGCATTATTTATAATAGAATGAAAAAACATATGCCGGTTATTGTGTCCATGATATTATCGTCCTTTCTTTTCGGCATTTATCACGGCAATGCGGTGCAGGCGCTCTACGGTTTTTGTATGGGTATTCTGATAGCTTATACTTATGAAAGATTCTGTAATTTTTTCTATGCTTTTCTTTTTCATGCGGCGGCAAATGTTGCAGTTTACACGATTACGGGGAATCAACGCTTATATGAAATGCTTATTAAGCCATATGTCGGCATTGTTCTGGGGGGTATTGCAATTGTTTTGTTAGCATTTATGAGAAGAGGCAGAGTATTAAATCATAATCAATAACATGAGATGCCAGACAATAGCATATAATAATCTAAGTTGTCAAATTATCTGACAATTCTGTAAAAAATCTTTATTTACAATTCCTGTAAACAGGTGTATAGTAGTTATAGTTTTAAGTCGCAAAGGTGCGCTTCAACAGAAGGGCATTTTGCGACTTTTTTTAATGTGCAGGGGTGCAAAAGGAAATTAGCTGCTGGTGCAGCATGCACCCCGCACGGCGAGTAGTGGAGAAAAAGCATTCCCCTACTCGATTGCAGCACAAACAAAGGGAGGAGAAAATCATGTTTGATGTAAAAATGACAGTTCCGGAAGCGCCGCTTCACAGAATGGAGTTTGAGCATGATAACTGCGGTATTGGAGCCTGTGTCAATATCAAAGGGGAAAAGAGCCGCATGACGGTGGAGAATGCGTTAAAGATTGTGGAGAATCTGGAGCATAGAGCCGGTAAGGACGCAGAGGGAAAAACCGGTGACGGTGTCGGTATTTTGACACAGATACCGCATAAATTTATGCTGAAAGTGACGAAAGAGGCAGGAATTCAAATCGGAAAAGAAAGAGAATATGGTATCGGTATGTTTTTCTTTCCGCAGGATGAACTGCAGCGCAATCAGGCAAAGAAGATGTTTGAGATTATTGTAAAAAAAGAAGGACTGGAATTTCTCGGCTGGCGTTCTGTGCCGACGGATCCGTCCGTTCTTGGCCATAAAGCGGTAGAATGTATGCCGTGTATTATGCAGGCATTTGTAAAAAAACCGGCAGGGATTTCCTGCGGTCTGGAATTTGACAGGAAACTTTACATATTAAGAAGAACATTCGAGCAGTCTACAGATGTAACCTATGTTGTTTCTTTATCGAGCAGAACAATTGTTTATAAGGGTATGTTTTTAGTTGGACAGCTTCGGACGTTTTTTGGGGATTTACAGGATAAAGATTATGAATCCGCGATTGCGATCGTACATTCCCGTTTCTCGACAAATACCAATCCAAGCTGGGAACGTGCGCATCCTAACAGATTTATTGTACATAACGGTGAAATTAATACGATTCGTGGCAATGCGGATAAGATGCTTGCCAGAGAGGAGACGATGGAGTCTGAGCATCTGGCAGGGCAGCTTCATAAAGTGCTTCCGGCAATCAGCGCTTCCGGCTCCGACTCGGCAATGCTTGATAATACGCTGGAATTTCTTGTGATGAGCGGTATGCCGTTACCTCTTGCCGTGATGATTACTATCCCTGAGCCTTGGGAAAATAATAAGACAATGTCCCAGAAGAAGAAAGATTTTTATCAGTATTATGCAACGATGATGGAGCCTTGGGATGGTCCTGCGTCTATTCTCTTTTCCGACGGAGATATTATGGGAGCGGTTCTTGACCGGAACGGTCTACGTCCTTCAAGGTATATGATTACGGATGACGATACGCTGATTCTTTCCTCTGAAGTAGGCGTTTTGGATATTGACCCGACGAAGATAGTTGTAAAAGAGAGACTGCATCCGGGAAAAATGCTTTTGGTCGATACGGTTGAGGGCAGAGTAATTGATGATGATGAAATAAAGGAAAAATATGCCTCGGCGCAGCCTTATGGTGAATGGCTGGATAATAATCTGGTTACGTTAAAGGAATTAAAGATTCCGAATCAGAGAGTGCCTGAATTTTCCTATGAAGAAAGACAGCGGATGCAGAAAGCATTCGGCTATACTTATGAAGAGTTGAAGAACAGTATTCTTCCGATGGCGAAAAACGGTGGGGAGGCGATTGCGGCAATGGGCGTGGATACGCCGCTTCCGGTGCTTTCCAAAGCGCATCATCCGCTTTTCCATTACTTCAAACAGCTTTTTGCGCAGGTAACGAACCCGCCTATTGATGCTATCAGAGAGGAAGTCGTTACGTCTACGACAGTTTATCTTGGCATGGACGGAAACTTATTGGAAGAGAAACCGGAAAACTGCAATATGTTAAGAGTGCGTAATCCGATTTTAACCAGCACGGATTTGTTGAAAATTAAGAATATGAAATCGGAGGGCTTTAAAGTAGAGGTTGTACCGATTACATACTATAAGAATACGAGTTTAGAGAAAGCGATAGACAGACTTTTTGTGGAAGTGGACAGAGCTTTCCGCAGCGGTGTCAATATTCTGATTCTTTCCGACAGGGGAGTGGATGAAAACAGGGTGGCGATTCCCTCTTTGTTAGCAGTATCAGCATTACAGCAGCATCTTGTTAATACAAAGAAAAGAACGAGTGTAGCGATTGTATTAGAGTCGGCGGAGCCGAGAGAAGTGCATCATTTTGCAACACTGCTTGGGTTTGGTGCGTCCGCTATCAATCCCTATCTGGCGCAGGAAAGTATCAGAGAGCTGATTGACAATCATATGTTGGATAAGGACTATTATGCTGCGGTAAATGATTATAATGACGCTATTTTACATGGTATTGTTAAGATTGCTTCCAAAATGGGTATTTCTACGATACAGTCTTATCAGGGTTCCAAGATTTTTGAAGCAATCGGCATTGATAAAGAAGTCATCAATAAATATTTTACGAATACGGTATGCCGTATTGGCGGTATTACCCTGAAAGATATTGAAAAAGAAGTTGATACGCTGCATTCCATGGCTTTTGACCCACTCGGTCTATCAACGGACCTTGCATTGGATAATCCCGGACATCACCAAATGAGAAGCGGTGCAGACGAGCATCTATATAACCCGGAGACGATCCATTTATTGCAGGAGTCAACGAAGCGCGGAGATTATGAAATCTTCAAACAATATACCCAAGCGGTCAATAAAGAAGACAGTATTAAGACATTGCGTGGACTAATGGATTTCAATTATGCGAAGAAACCCGTGCCAATAGAGGAAGTAGAGGGTGTTGACAGTATTGTCACAAGATTTAAGACAGGCGCTATGTCTTATGGTTCTATTTCAAAAGAGGCGCATGAGACAATGGCAATCGCAATGAACAGACTGCATGGAAAATCTAATTCCGGCGAGGGCGGTGAAGATAAGGAAAGATTGACAATCGGACCGGACGGATTGGACAGATGTTCCTCTATTAAGCAGGTGGCAAGCGGACGTTTCGGCGTCACAAGTGAATATTTAAACAGTGCAAAAGAAATTCAGATTAAGATGGCGCAGGGAGCAAAGCCGGGCGAGGGAGGACATTTGCCGGGCGGTAAGGTTTATCCCTGGATTGCCAAGACAAGGCACTCAACAGCGGGCGTCAGCCTGATTTCCCCGCCGCCGCATCACGATATTTATTCTATTGAAGATTTGGCACAGTTGATTTACGATTTGAAAAATGCAAATACAAGGGCAAGGATTTCCGTGAAACTTGTTTCCGAGGCCGGTGTCGGTACAGTAGCAGCAGGTGTGGCAAAAGCAGGTGCGCAGGTTGTTCTGGTATCCGGTTATGACGGCGGAACAGGAGCGGCACCCCGCAGTTCCATTCATAATGCCGGATTGCCGTGGGAACTCGGTCTTGCCGAGACGCATCAGACACTGATTCAGAATGGATTGAGAAATAAGGTGCGCATTGAGACAGACGGTAAACTGATGAGCGGCAGGGATGTTGCCATTGCAGCGATTCTTGGAGCAGAGGAGTTCGGTTTTGCAACAGCGCCGCTTGTTACGATGGGCTGCGTTATGATGAGAGTTTGTAATCTGGATACCTGTCCGGTCGGTGTGGCAACACAGAATCCGGAATTGCGTAAACGATTCAGGGGAAAACCGGAATATGTTGAGAACTTCATGAGATTTATTGCGCAGGAACTGAGGGAATATATGGCGGCATTAGGTGTCCGCAGTGTGGATGCATTGGTGGGCAGAACGGATTTGTTAAAAGTCAAGGACAATCTGCCTGAGAAGTTTAAGAAGATAGACTTAAGCCTGATTCTTTCCAATCCATATGAGGGCAGCAAGGAGAAAGTGATTTTTGACCCGAAGCAGGTCTATGACTTTGAACTGGAAAAGACGCTGGATGAGAAAGTGTTATTAAAACAGCTTGCAGGTGCGATGGAAACAGGGCAGAAGAGAAGCTTAGAGGTCGATGTCTGCAACACGGACCGGACATTCGGCACCATACTGGGTTCGGAAATTACGAGAAAATTTGGCGATACGCTGGCGGAAGATACCTATCGTATTTTGTGCAACGGTTCCGGCGGACAGAGCTTTGGAGCATTTATTCCGAAAGGACTGACATTGGAGCTTGTGGGTGATTCCAATGATTATTTCGGAAAAGGATTATCAGGCGGAAAATTAATTGTATATCCTCCCAAAGGTTCGAAGTTCAAACAGGATGAAAACATTATCGTCGGCAACGTGGCACTTTACGGTGCGACATCGGGGAAGGCATTTATCAACGGTGTAGCGGGAGAACGTTTCTGCGTCCGTAACTCTGGTGCAAGCGCGGTTGTAGAGGGCGTGGGAGAGCATGGCTGTGAATATATGACCGGAGGACGTGTTGTTGTGCTTGGCGCAACCGGCAAGAACTTCGCGGCGGGCATGAGCGGCGGTATCGCCTATGTACTCGATGAAAATAATGATTTGTATACAAAAGTCAATAAGGAAATGGTTTCTTCCTATGAGATAACTTCTAAATATGATGTTCTGGAACTGAAACAGATGATTAAAGAGCATGTTGCCTATACCAACTCTGTTAAAGGCAAGGAGATTCTGGATAATTTCGGGGAATATCTGCCGAAGTTCAAGAAAATCATTCCGCATGATTATGAGCGTATGTTAAAGCTGATTGTTCAGATGGAAGAAAAAGGGTTAAGCGCAGAGCAGGCGCAGATTGAAGCTTTTTACGCAAATCAGGCGGCGAAATAGGGAGGAGTAGAAAAATGGGAAAACCTACTGGATTTTTAGAGTATGAACGTAAAGTTTCTACGGATGTAAGTCCGAAACAGCGTATTAAGAATTTTAATGAGTTTCATGAGCATCTTTCGATGGAAGAGCAGCAGCTTCAGGGGGCACGCTGCATGGACTGCGGCGTTCCGTTCTGTCAGTCGGGCGTGACATTATGCGGTATGACTTCCGGCTGTCCTCTGCACAATCTTGTTCCGGAGTGGAATGACCTTGTATATACGGGAAACTGGGAGCAGGCATATAACCGTCTGCATAAAACCAATAACTTTCCTGAATTTACATCCAGGGTGTGTCCGGCGTTATGCGAAGCGGCATGTACCTGTAACTTAACAGGAGAGCCGGTTGCAACGAAAGAAAATGAATACGCTATCATAGAAAATGCCTATGAGAAAGGATATGCGGACCCGAAACCGCCGAAAACAAGAACCGGCAAAAAGGTTGCCGTTGTGGGCAGCGGGCCTTCCGGTCTTGCTGTAGCGGATCAGCTCAATAAGAGAGGACATTCCGTGAGCGTTTTTGAACGTTCCGACAGAATAGGCGGTCTTTTGATGTATGGTATTCCGAACATGAAACTGGAGAAACACATTATTGAGCGGAAAGTGAAAGTGATGGAAGCGGAGGGTGTTACTTTTGTAACCAATGCGGATATCGGAAAATCGGTAAAGGCGGATAAGCTTATGAAAGAGTTTGACTGCGTCGTGCTTGCCTGCGGTTCCTCCAATCCGAGAGATATTGACGCACCGGGCAGGGATGCGGAAGGAATTTATTTTGCGGTTGATTTCCTTGGCAGGAATACGAAAAGTCTGTTGGATTCCGATTTTAAGGATAAGAAGTACGTTGATACCAAAAATAAGAATGTCGTTATCATTGGCGGCGGTGATACGGGTAATGACTGTGTGGGTACGGCAATTCGCCATGGGGCAAAATCAGTTACCCAGATAGAGATGATGCCGAAAGCACCGGATACCAGGGCGGAGAATAATCCGTGGCCGCAGTGGCCGAAGGTCTGTAAGACAGATTACGGTCAGGAGGAAGCGATTGCCGTATGTGGGCACGACCCGCGTATTTATGAATCCACGGTGAAAGAGTTTATCAAGGATAAGGACGGGCATCTGAAGGGTGTGAAAATCGTGGAACTTTCATGGGAAAAAGATGCTGCTACAGGGCGTATGAACATGAAAGAAAAAGCCGGCTCTGAAAAGGTACTGGATGCCGATGTCGTGTTGATTGCAGCAGGATTTTTGGGTAGTCAGAAGTATGTTACCGATGCTTTCAAAGTAGAACTTGACCAAAGAACGAATGTAAAGACTGCCCCGGGCGCATTTAAGACAAGCGTGGACAATGTCTTTACGGCAGGCGATATGCACACAGGACAGTCTCTTGTAGTAAAAGCAATCCGTCAGGGACGGGAATGCGCAAGGGAAGTGGATGAGAGTTTGATGGGATATACGAATATGTATGTACAATAAAAAATCGAGTGCTGGCGCACTCGATTCGGAGAATGCTTTGCATTCTCCCATTAAGACCTCTGTGATTTGGCAGTCATAGAGGTCTCTCTTTTCCCGGACTCAATAGCCAGTCACACAGATTCATGTGTATAATACCGTCTCTTGACATCGGTATTCTGTCAGTAGAGATTACATATTTGGGATAATTATCCTCAATTGATTTGTATGCTCCAAATTCCCGTTCCACGGTTTCAGCACTGTCTAATATATAGGCAGCTTGCAAGTAGAACTTTTCTTTTCCTTTTTGAGCGATGAAGTCAACTTCGCTTTTGTAGGTTTTACCAACATATACCTGATATCCTCTGGAAATCAATTCATTATAACAAATGGTTTCTACAATATGACCATATTCTTCTTTGACTCTGTTTTTTTTCAGGTGGAAGAAGCCCAAATCACACACATAGGTCTTTTCCTCAAATGATAATACTCTTTTCCCACGAATGTCATATCTGGAAACCTTGTCACAAATATATGCATCAGATATATATTTAAAGTAATCATAAACTGTAGGAACAGACACATTGATATCATCTGCTTTTAAGGATGCTGCGATTGTATTTCCGGATATGGTCAATGCGGAATTGGCTACGATATACTCCAATATTCTGTCGAGAGCGGTGACAGAAGCAATTTTATTTCGCATGACAACATCTTTCAGGACTACCGAGTCATAAATATTTGATAATATGATATCCTTGCCGTTTTCCTCTTCTTCTTTGCACACTAAGGGGAAGCCGCCCCATAGCATATAATTGTCCAATAATTGTTCGGTTGATTTTGTGATTCCTTTTTCTTCATAGAAAGAAACAAATTCCTGAAAGCAAAATGGCATAATGCGAAATGATAAGTTTCTTCCGCTTAAATGTGTTGCCAGTTCACCAGACAAAAGTTTGGAGTTTGATCCAGTAATAAAAATACTGATATTGTGGGTGGCGCGAAAGGAGTTTATAACCAGCTCGAAATTGAGCACATTTTGTATTTCATCAATGAAGAGATAGTATTTTTCGGTATCTTTGATTTTACTTTCTATATATTCATAGAGAGCATCGGGGTTACTAATTGCTCTGTACTTATAGTCTTCAAAGTTAATATAGATAATATGATCATCAGAGATATTCTGTTGTTTTATTTCTGTAATAATCTGCTGCATCAGAGTGGATTTGCCACAGCGCCGGATTCCGGTAATCACTTTTACCATTTCTGAATCGTAGAATGGGCGTATTCTTTGTAAATAACGTTCTCTTTTTACCATACATGCCTCCATACAGATTTAAAACAATTTTATTTGCAAAATAAAATTGCAATAAATTTAAATGTATTTAAATCTATTGCAAATATTATATCCATTTTTGATGCTATTATCAATCTTTTTTTAAAATGACGATTGCTATTTTCGTACTTCAACCCCATTCTGATAAGAATGTTCAACTTTACCTTCATCAAGAAAACGAGAGAGTAATAAATCATAGCCCTTTTCCTTCTCGCTGATGAAAAAAAGCATTTTCTTATTACGATATCCTGCCAATCCCTTTTTGTCGAGTCTATAAGGCATGTGGTCATTCATAAGTCTCACGCTGGTTATTTCGCAGAATTTTATCACTTTAGGCGAAAACGGAGGTGTATAGAAAGTAAGGGAATCTGTTTTCATGGCACATTTCTCCATGAGTGCAATAATACTGATATATATAAAAAAGCAGTCGGGTAAATAAAAAAACCAAAAGATGAAAATTTCATATATATAAATGATTGATATCACTGAAATAAAAGAACACAATATAGAGAGTATGATTCCGATAAGTAAATATCCGCGTCCTGAATTTATGACATAAATGTTATTCCCACTATCAAGCGGGAAATATTTCTTATGCCAGAAGAGTGCCAAAAGTATTTCTATTAAAATAATGGTAATCGCTATTGCGCTTATGATAAAACGTTCCTTTTCCATTTACAGTTTTCCTCATTTTTGAAACAGGGACTTGCATTTCCTGATTGAGATTATCAAGTAAACGCAAGTCCCTATTTTGCCTGATTTTCATATAGTTACAGCAGTTGTATTCCATGTGCCAGAGCTTCTTTTGTAACATCCTCCGGCCATAAGGAGGACTGTACTTCTCCGATATGTGCTTTTCGTAAGAAAAACATACAGATACGGGACTGTCCGATACCGCCGCCGATGGTAAGCGGAACTTCATCATCGAGAATCGCTTTCTGGAATGGCAGTTTTGCCCTTTCAGGGCAGCCTGCTTTATCAAGCTGGCTCAGCAAAGATTCTTTATCGACACGGATGCCCATAGAGGACAACTCCAGTGCGATGTCTAAAACCGGATAGTATACAACAATATCCGCATTTAATGCCCAGTCGTCATAATCCGGTGCGCGTCCGTCATGTTTTTCACCGGATTTAAGTAAATCTCCGATCTGCATAACGCAGACAGCGCCTTTTTCTTTGCAGATATGATATTCGCGCTCTTTCGGAGGCATATTAGGGTACATATCCTCTAATTCCTGTGTGGTAATAAAGAAAATATCATGCGGCAGGATTTCTTCTATGTAATCATACTGAATCGCCATGTATTTTTCTGTTTTACGGAGTACCTTATAGACGGTACGCACGGTTTCCTGTAAAAAGTCGATGCTCCGTTCTTCTTTGGAAATGATTTTCTCCCAGTCCCATTGGTCTACGTAGATGGAATGGATATTGTCTGTATCTTCGTCACGACGGATAGCGCTCATATCCGTATACAGACCTTCTCCATAAGAAAATCCGTATTTTTGCAGAGCAAATCGTTTCCATTTTGCAAGGGAATGTACGATTTCCGCTTCAGCATCATTCTGTTCCTTGATACCGAACACGACCGGACGCTCTACACCGTTTAGATTGTCGTTTAAGCCGGAGTCAGGGTCAACGAATAACGGCGCGGAAACACGCAGAAGATTCAGCCGTTTTGCCAGTAAATCCTGAAAAAAATCCTTGACAGTTTTTATACCGATTTGCGTATCATGAAGATTAAGCGCAGATTGGTAGTTGTCGGGAATCATTAAATTTTTCATAAAGCCCTCTTTTCTGTGATAGTGATTCTAAGCTATTTTTTATGTCTGTTTTGGCATAAATATGCTATTCTTGTATTATATTATGTCATATTTCTTACGTCAATAGTGTGAAGAGAAGTTCTAAAGCTCACACCATTGGGCGTTTCGCTAAGAACTTCTA
>CAZKOR010000034.1:0-25429 GCA_964554405.1 uncultured Bacteroides sp.
ATAAGCCTAAGGGAGAGAAAGCCACTTTCATCAGCGTAGATGTAAGAAAAATGGATCAGCTGATGGATTTGATTGGAGAACTTGTTATTTCAGAGTCAATGGTATTGCAAAGTTCTGATTTGAAAGTACCGGGATTAAATCTTGATAACTTCAATAAGGCGGCGGCACAGTTAGCCAAGAACTCCACTGATTTGCAGAATGTCATCATGTCGATGAGAATGGTGCCTCTTGCCAATACGTTCCAGAAGATGAACCGTATCGTATTTGATGTTTCCAGAAAGCTCGGTAAGGATATCGAATTCGTTATGGTCGGTGAGCAGACTGAGGTGGATAAAAATATCATTGAGCATATTTCCGACCCTCTGATGCACATTGTCAGAAATTCTGTAGACCATGGTATTGAGACTAAGGAAGAACGTCTTGAGAGTGGTAAGCCGGCGAAAGGAAAGGTTACCCTTTCCGCAAAGACAGAGGCCGGTAAAGTATGGATAAGCGTAGAAGATGACGGCGCAGGTCTTGACAGAGAGAAGATTCTGGCAAAAGCGAAAAGACAGGGACTTTTGGATGAAAGTAAGCCGGACAGCGCTTATTCCGATAAGGAAGTATATCAATTCATCACATTGCCCGGCTTTTCCACGAACGAGGTTGTTACGGAAATATCGGGACGAGGCGTTGGTATGGACGTTGTAGTCCAGAACATCCAGGCAATCGGCGGTGCATTGGAAATTGAGAGCAAAAAGGGATTCGGCAGTATCATGAACTTAAAGATACCGCTTACGCTTGCCATTATAGACGGTATCGTTATGGAAATAGGAAATTCCTCTTTTGTCATGGAGACAGGTGCAATCAAAGAGTTTGTCCGCGTAAAAGAAGAGATGATGATTCACGAACCGAACGGTGAGGAATACATTATGATTCGCGGTGAGTGTTTCCCGGTGCTTCGTTTAGGTCAATGGTATGGATTGGAACAGTATAAAGAATCTGTAGAAGATGGCGTTATGTTAATCCTGGAGGTAGATGATAAAAAAGTCTGTCTTCTTGTCGATAAGCTGATTGGTGAGCAGGAAATTGTAGTAAAACCGATTCCTTCGTATATCAAGAAGGTAAAAGGGTTATCCGGTTGTACGCAGCTTGGAGACGGAAGCATCGCTTTGATATTAGATGCTCCCGGTTTGATAGAATAAAATGAAGAGAAAGGAACGGTAATCACATGGAAGAAAGAAGTGAATTGAAAAGACAGGTTGAAGAAAGTGCCGCTTCCAAAGAGGGTGATACACAAAAGGGGAAGTACATGACTTTCAAATCCGGTAATGAGTACTTCGGATTGGAAATCCAATATGTCAACGAGATTATTCAGCTGCAGGCGATTACGGCAATCCCGGAGACAGAGGATTACATCAAAGGTCTCATTAACTTAAGAGGAAAAGTTATTCCGGTTGTCGATGTCAGGCTGCGGTTCAAACAGGAACCGTTCGAGTACAACGACAGAACCTGTATTATAGTGATAAACATAAAGTCTATGATGGTCGGACTGATTGTTGAGAAAATAGCGGAGGTTGTTGAAATTAAAGATGACAATATCCTGCCTCCTCCGAGTGTCGGACGCGCCGATAGAGTCCAGAATAAGTATGTTTATGGTATCGGTAAAGTCGGAGATTCGGTCAAACTGCTGTTAGATCCCGACAAGTTGTTAAATGATGAAGACTTATCAGTTGTTGAACAGGCAAATGAAATGAATAATGATGAAGAATGAGAGGTATGAGAGATGAAAAACGTGAAGATTAAAGTAAGATTGATTGGAGCATTTGCTATTAGCATGTTGTTAATGATCATCAACGTGGTTTTCGGCATCATGTCGATGGAGAAGGTAGCAAGCACAGAAGCAGAGTTAGAGCAAAGATATGCCGATAATGCAGCTTATTTTTCAATTGGAATATGTATAGTATCGATTCTGCTTACGGTAATTTTGGCAGCATCCATTATTAAAGAAATCAGCGTTTCTTTGACACAGCTTGTTGCAGCGTCAAAGAGAATTGCACAGGGGCATGTTGATATTGCATTAGAAAAACGCGGCGATAATGAATTTGGTGATTTGATTGATGCGTTTAAGTCAGTAATTGTTAATGTTAAAAACCAGTCCGGTATTGCAGAAGAAGTAGCAGGCGGTAATCTGACAGTGAAAGTGAAACCGGCTTCTGCTGATGATGTGTTAGGTAATTCCTTAAAGAAACTGGTAGAAGATAATCTGCGTACATTATCCAATATTTCTGAAGCAGGTTCACAGGTAACAATCAGCGCTTCACAGGTGGCAAGTGCAAGCCAGGCATTAGCACAGGGTTCTACTGAGCAGGCAAGCGCTATCGAAGAGATTACAGCTTCTATCGATGAGATTGCAGAGAAAACAAAACAGAACGCAGAGCAGGCAAATGAGGCAGCTTCTCTGGTAGCGAAAGCAATCGATGATGTAAAACGCGGAAACAGACAGATGCAGGATACTATGACTGCTATGCAGGATATCAATAAGTCATCTGAGAACATTTCCAAAATTATCAAGACAATTGATGATATTGCATTCCAGACAAATATTCTTGCCTTGAACGCAGCTGTTGAGGCAGCAAGAGCAGGAGAAGCAGGTAAAGGTTTTGCAGTTGTTGCAGAAGAAGTCAGAAGTCTTGCAGCTAAGAGTGCGGCAGCATCCGCGGAGACTGCTGATTTAATCGAAGATTCTATTGAGAAAGTCAGCTCGGGTTCCAGAATCGTGGATGATACATCTAAGGCTATGGAAGAGATTACAAGGGTCGTACAGGATAGTGAAATGATTATTAACGGTATCGCTGAATCCTCTAACTATCAGGCAACCGCAGTTGCACAGATTGAGCAGGCGATTACACAGGTATCTCAGGTAGTACAGACCAACTCTGCTACAAGTGAAGAGTGTGCGGCAGCAAGTGAGGAACTTTCTAACCAGGCATCCAGAATGAGAGAAATGATTTCCATTTATAATTTAGGTTCCGGCAGTTCTTCTTCTTACAGAAGCAGCGGATCTTTCTCATCATCTTCCATTGATATGAATGAACAGGTTATTTCTTTAGGAGATGATTTCGGTAAATATTGATTTTGACCACGTAACAGAATAAAAAAGTGATTCCGGCACAGGAGCGGAAATTGGTTCCTGTGCCGAAACTGTACATGAAATTAGGCAAGGAGGATATGCTGTATGAGTTTATTGGAAGAATTGAAGACGTTGGATGTTGACGTTGACGGAGGGTTAAAGCGGATTGGCGGAAATGAAAAGCTATACATAAAGTTACTGGGTTCTTTTACAAAATCCATTAATACCTATAAAGTTGATGCAGATTTTGATGGAAACGATTATAATGATGTTATAGAAAAGACACATGCGATTAAAGGTGTTTCGGGAAACCTTTCTCTTACACCTGTCTATGAAGCATATACAAAAATTGTTGACTTACTGAGAGCCGGCAAGCCTGAAGAGGCAAGAGCGATTTTGAAGGAGGTTTTGCCTGTACAGGAAAAAATCGTTGCATGTATTGAGAAATACAGTGAGTAAAAAATGAGTTTTTTATAACTGGTGGGGAATTAAAATGGATAAAAGGGTAGTGAAGTTGTTTCGGGGCAGTATTATAAGTATTGTGTGTATCAGCGTCATCGTATTCGTTGGGCTGACTGTTTTCATGTCCAATAAAACAGAACAATCCATTACAAACATCAGTTATACTTATATGTCTGAGATGAACCGGCAGATTGAACATAATTTTCAGTCTATTATGGAACTTCATTTTGAACAGCTTGTCGGACTAATGGAGCAGACACCTCCGGAGAATGCCGCGTATGGGGAGGCGTTTTTAGAGGAACTAAAGTTTAGTGCGCAAGTCAGAGACTTTTCTTATTTAGCGCTCTATGCAGGGAAAAATGACTGTGAAACCATATATGGAGATGAAATTGACGTATTTGGTGACGAACATATCATGGAGTGTATTAAGAATGATGGAAGAGTAGAAACATCTGCTGCACTGGAGGACGGAAGCAAGATTATCCTGCTCGGTGTCGAAGCTGCTTATCCAATGAAAGACGGTAAGACGAGTCTGGCTGTGATTGCAGGCTTTCCGGCAGAATATCTGGATGCGATTTTATTCCGTCCCGATGAGGCTGCCATGCTGTATTACCATATTATTGATATGGATGGGAATTTTGTTATCCGGAATGCTGATGCCTACAAGGAAACTTTTTTTGACAGAATACGGAAGCAGTATGAGGCATTAGACGGCAAAACGCCTGAAGACTATGTGCGGGAACTGAAAGCTGCGATGGAAGAAGATGCAGAGTATTTTACGCCGGTAAAAATGGGTGCGGGGGAAAGGCAGATATATGGTGCGCCGCTTCCCGGTAATTCCGACTGGTATTTAGTCTGCGCCATGCCGACAGAATTTTTGACAAAATCCGTGTCGGATTTGTCTACACTGCGTCTTGTGATTACTTTTGCTTCTATTTTAATTATTTTTATTGCCATGGCGGTTATCTTTCTGCTGTATTATAAACTTTCAAGGAAACAGATTGCAGAACTGGCAAAAGCAAGAAAAGAAGCGGTTCATGCGAATATGGCTAAGAGTGATTTTCTTGCCAGCATGAGCCATGATATCCGAACACCGATGAATGCGATTATCGGTATGACAGGAATTGCACAGAAGAATATTGATGATAAGGAAAGAGTAGATGAATGTTTGAAAAAAATCAGCCTTTCCAGTAAACATTTACTTGGGCTGATTAATGACGTATTGGATATGTCCAAAATTGACAGCGGTAAAATGGTGCTGAATAAGGTTCCGGTTTCTTTGCGGGAGCAGATGGATGACCTTGTTAATATCATTCAACCGCAGATTAGAGAGAAAAACCAGGTTTTTGATATATTTATTCGTGATATTTTTGCTGAAAATGTTATTTGTGACAGCGTACGGCTGAATCAGGTTTTATTAAACCTGTTATCTAATGCAGTGAAATTTACGCCAGTGGGCGGCCGTGTCGATATTTATATGTATCAGGAAGAGATATCGATGAACAATGAATTTATCAGAACGCATTTTCTGGTAGTAGATACGGGAATCGGTATGTCGCCGGAATTCCAGAAAAAAATATGGGACACTTTTGCAAGAGAGGAAACGGAACAGGTAAGACACGTTGTAGGAAGCGGTCTGGGTACTTCCATTGCGAAGAAAATTGTTGATTTGATGGGCGGAACCATTGAAGTGCAAAGCGAACAGGGAAAGGGAAGTACATTTCATGTTATATTGGATTTACAGAGGTCGGATGTTAATGAGGAGGAAATGAAGCTGCCTGAATGGGATATTTTGGTGGTAGATGACAATGAGCAGTTATGCGAAAGCGCGGCTGCTAATCTTGAGGAACTTGGCGCTCATGCTGAGTGGACACAGAATGCCAGGGCGGCTGTTGACATGATAGAAGAGCGTCACCGGAAAGAAGATGACTATAGGTTTATTTTCATTGACTGGAAAATGCCTGATATGGACGGTATTGAAACAGTTCGGGAGATTCGTAAGCGTGTTGGTCCGGATATTCCTGTTTTTCTGATTTCAGCTTATGACTGGAGCGATATGGAAGAACATATAGATACCTCCATGATTGAGGGATTCATTTCCAAACCGTTGTTTAAGTCAACGTTGTATCAGCGCCTGCGGCAGTATGCGGAAGACGACGATGCGAATATGGAAGAAGACGATGTTGAGGATGTGGATTTTTCCAAAAAACGGGTTCTTCTGGCAGAGGATATTGACTTAAACTGGGAGGTTGCAAGTGCAATTCTGTCAGTAACCGGCATGGAACTGCATCGTGCCGTGAACGGAAAGGAATGCTTGGATATGTTTGAAGCCTCCGAAATTGGCTATTATGATGCAATTTTGATGGATATTCGTATGCCTGTAATGGATGGTTATGATGCTACAAAGGCAATTAAGGCATTAGAGCGTCCGGATAAAGACATACCGATTATTGCAATGACGGCGGATGCTTTTTCCGATGATGCACACCGTTGTATAGAATGCGGTATGGCGGCTCATATAGCGAAACCAATCGATGTGAAAGAATGTATGCGTGTACTACAGAAATATTTGAGATAAGATACGGATGCCGGTTCCTTACAATGCGGAAACCGGCATTTGTATTCAAGGATTGTGACTGATGAGTCTAAGAGCAAAGGAAAGGGCAAGGAGATAGAAGTGAAAAAGAAATGTGTAATCACGGTAATAAGTATCGGTATCATGGCATGTCTTGCCGCTTGCGGAAGTGAAAGGCCCAGTGCGTCTGATATCACAGAAAACAGGGAACGGAAAGAGCCAACAGTCGCTTTAACAAAAGACATCGATATGGATGCAGAGGAAAATAAAGAGGTAGAAGTTGCGGGAACGAAAAAGGGTATTGTTTTCGGTTCTTCCGAGGCATCCGGTTATCAGGATTTTACCTATTTGACAGAGGAATTTCTTTCCACCTCAAAAACGGCGTCCAAGCAGGAAAAAACGTTTTCTGTTTATATTCCAAAAGAAGAAAAACCGCGTGTTTCGGGAGCTTCAGCCAGAAGCGAAGCGGCGGGGATTTATATGAAAGTTAATTTGGAGCCGTATTTACAGTATAAATCGGAAAGCTATTCCTTGCGCTCCAATCTGGATAAATATGTGACGGGTGAGATGGAGTATTATGAGAACCATTATGACGTGATTGTCGGAAATATAGAAGAAACAGAGGATGCTGCAGTTTGTGAAGTCAGTTACATGGAATATGATTTGTATGAAGATGCTTATGCGCCGTATTATGTAGTTTATAGTTTGCATGATTTGGGAGACAATGTGACGGCGCTTGTCACACTCTCTATCGATGCGGAGAATACGACAGAGGAAACAGGAAAGATAATAGAGGAACTCTCTTCATTCTATCAAATTGATATTCACTGGGATGAATCATTTGCACAGGCGAAGCGAGAGAAATTTGAAGATAAATATACGGGAAACATCTATACCGTGGACTGTCTTACATTCAAATTACCGGACGGATGGGAAATTGATGAGGATAAGAGCGATGATTATGAGACATTTTTTGCCCCGAACGGAGATTTGGAAGAAGCGGGAGTATGCTTTGTTGTTTCAGAAGTAGAAGAGGCGTTCGGCATGGTAGACATATTCCTTGAGGATATGGATGAGATGCAGATGATGTTTGAAGAGGAAATGCCGGATGAATTTGATAACGTTACGCTTATGGATGGGGGGATTACCTTTCTTGGGCGTACTGTCATTATGGAAATGTCGATTCATGATAATGATGAGGTAGAAGATGGAAATAGTGTTTTATATATAGCGGAAGATGATAACAATCTGTATATATTCTATGCCTATTCCGAATTTGAGGACGAAGAAGAAACGGCAGGACTGTCAGAAGAGGCGCAGGAAGCGGTGGAGATGTTTTTTGAAACCGGACGGGTGACAGACAGCTTTACTTAAGAAATGAAAGCGGGACATGATGAAAAGATTTATACATAAGCTGAAAATACTGATTTTTGTAATTTTGCTTTCCGTCGGCATGAACATGACGGGTATTTTGCAGAGTATACGGGTAACTGGCAGTAAAGCAGCGTTTTTAATCCTGATGGCGCTGCTTTTTTTTCTGTATGCGAATGTTTCACCCATATCGTTACATCCTGAAAACGTGAAAACATGCGGGAAACGTTTAAAACAGCTCGATAAGGGATGTGGTTTAATTCTGTATATGGGATTGACTACAATAGTCAGCATGGTATGGCTGGTATGGCTTGCACGTTATCTGACCTTTGACAGTACAGGGAAGATTTTGTATTATGTGTTGTCAGTTATTCTTTGCCTGTGCGGAGAGGGAATCCTGTTATGGAATGGCAGTATGCGGCTGATGGCAACATCAGTGCAGATGGGAATTCGATACCGTGTCCTGCTGCTTTTTTGCTGGTGGATGCCGGTAGTAAATTTATGCCTTTTTGGCAAATTATACGTTCTTGCAAGGCAGGAATATGAGACGGAACTGGAAAAAGAAGAACTGGACGCCGTTCGGAAAGAAAGCGAGCTTTGTCATACAAACTATCCGATTCTTATGGTGCATGGAGTTTTCTTTCGGGATATCCGCTTTTTCAATTACTGGGGCAGGATTCCCAAGGAATTGATGAGAAACGGAGCAGTTATCTATTACGGGAATCAGCAGTCTGCGGCGTCTGTAGAGGTATGCGGGCAGGAACTCGCGGATAGAATCAAACAGATTGTATCGGAGACCGGATGCAGGAAAGTCAACGTGATTGCCCATTCCAAAGGCGGATTGGATATGCGCTGTGCCATCAGTGAGTTCGGCGCGGCAGAATATGTTGCTTCACTGACAACAATCAATACACCCCACCGGGGATGTCTGTTTGCAGATTATCTTCTGGGAAAGGCGCCGGAGGGCTTACGCAGGTTTCTGGCGGAGCGTTATAACAGGGCGCTTCGTAAACTGGGAGATATTTCTCCGGATTTTCTTGGTGCTGTAACGGACTTGACAGCGGTGCGCTGTGAAGAGAGGAACCGAATACTGCCTGACTGTGGACAGGTTTATTATCAGAGTGTGGCAACTTCGATGAAAAGGGCGCGAAGCGGCAGATTCCCGCTCAATATGACTTATCATCTGGTGCGGTATTTTGACGGAGAAAATGACGGACTTGTTTCCGTGGAATCCGCATTGTGGGGCAATGTGTACAGTATCATAAGAGGAAATGGGAAACGCGGTGTGTCGCATGGAGATATGATTGATTTGAACAGAGAGAATTTTCATGAATTTGATGTACGGGAGTTTTATGTAAACCTTGTAGCGGACTTAAAGAAAAATGGTTTTTAAATAACACCGAAAAAGAAAGTATGAGGATATTTATGAAAAAAGAAATTTTTTGTGTTTTATGCAGTTTATTTTGCTTCGGATATTGCTTTTTAATTTACAGTATCAAGTCGGGAACCCGGTTTTATATGATATGGGGCTTAGGCGGGTGTTTCTTCCTGGGACTTGCCTTTTTTCTGCATTTCCATATGTGGGCAAAGCTGCCGTTGGGACTGCAAAGGGTAATTACGATTGCGGTTGCGGCAGGTATTTTACTTTTTGTTATTGTGGAGGGATGTATTATCAGCGCTTACAGGGCGAAGGGAGATGCAAATCTCGACTATATTATCGTATTAGGGGCGCAGGTAAAGGAAAAAGGACCTTCGGCAGCACTGAAATTCCGTTTGGATACGGCTTATGACTATCTGATAGAGAACGAGAATACCATCTGTATCGTTTCCGGCGGACAGGGAGCAAATGAGCCATACAGCGAGGCACAGGGAATGCATGATTATCTTATTGGGAAAGGAATACCCGAAGAACGTATTATTATGGAGGATAAATCGACCGACACTTCGGAGAATATCGCATTCAGTTCTAAATTCCTGGATATGGAAAATGACAGTGTAGGCATCGTCACCAATAATTTCCATGTTTTTCGCGGCGTTCATCTGGCAAAACATTTTGGCATTAAAAATGTCTGCGGAATAGCGGCGCCGTCCAATATTTATTTTCAGCTTAACAATATGGTGCGGGAATTTTTCGGGATTATGAAGGATTTGGTGTACGGGAATTTAGTTTAAAAAATTTTTTTACATTGGCGTAAAAGATACGATGTGATACAATGATAAAATAAAAGAGAAAATCATGCTTTAGTAATATGAAGTCAGGTGCGTATAGATGAAGAAGTTTAAATTATTTACGATAAGCGTCATGATGCTTATGCTTTGTGTGGCTTGCGGCGCGAAAGAGAAAACAGATAATACCAGTTTGGGAATGGAAGCGGTTCAGAATCTGGAATATGCAGAAGCATTACAACATTTTAACACTGCATTGGAAGAAAAGGAAGATGAACGGCTGGTCTGCCGCGGAATGGGACTGGCATATATGGGGCTTTCAAAGTATGAGGATGCCATTGCCTATCTGGAGAAGGCGCTGCGTTTGAGTGACGGCAGTGTGCAGGATATTGATTATGACATCAATTATTATCTTGCAACAGCATATTTTAAAAACGGGCAGGCACAGGACGCGCTTCAATCCTATGATGCCATTTTAGCGCTTCGCCCCAAAGAAATAGAGGCATATTATTTAAGAGGATACGTAAAATTATGCGGCGGTAACTTTGAAAGTGCGAAAGAGGACTTTGATAAAACGTTTTTCTTGGACCCTCAGAATTATGACCGCCTGATTCAGATTTATATTGCATTAGTGGATAACGGCTACCGGGAGGTCGGCAAGGAGTATTTACAGCAGGTGATAGCCGATAATGAAAAATCCATCTCCAACTATGATTTAGGACGGATATATTATTACCTGGAAGATTATGAGAGTGCGAAGAACTATCTTTCTCAGGTGAAAATTTCATCGGATTATGAGGCGTCGCTGTATCTTGGAAGAACTTATGAAGCGTTAGGCGATTATAACTATGCTTCCAGTATTTACAATGATTATACACTGAACGACCAGAGTAAAGCGGAAATTTATAACCAGTTGGGGCTCTGCCGGATGCAGATGGGAGAATATGAGCTGGCGTTAATGGCGTTTCAGTCCGCGATGAATATTGAGGGCAACGAGATGATGCAGACATTGAAATTTAATGAAATCATTGCCTATGAATATATGAAAGAGTATAAGACTGCGGCTGCGCTGATGAGTGATTATCTGAAAACTTATCCGGACGATGAGGCGGCGCAGAGAGAAAATCTGTTCTTAAAAACAAGATGATGATGTTTATTGACAAGTGATAGTCTCAATGGTACTATATTTAGTAGATTGTAGGAAAAGGAGAAGTGATATGAGCGATACTTTCTTGCGGGTAAAAGGCATTATTAAGAAACGGGATAAATATCTTCTGGTAAAAAGATGGGTGGATGACCGTATTCCGGAGCCGTTTGTATGGGAGTTTATCGATACGGAAGTAAACCACGGAGAAGCTCCGGATGACGCGGTGCTTCGTGCGATTCATGAGCTGTTGGCAATAGATGCCAGAATTGAAAAAGTAGAATATACATGGTCCAGTTTACTGGGGGATACACACTGTGTCGGCATTGCCTATATCTGTTCCATTCCGGAAGGCGAAGAAAGCCACATTGTATTATCCGAAGACTATGGTGAATATGAGTGGGTAAAAAGGGAACAGTTTGAAGAATACATTGAGAACCAGTTTGTATTGCAGGATTTAAAGGGTAAAACGCTATAGAACAAAGGAGCGGAACCAATTCATGATTAATAAGTTAATTCAAGGAATACAAAGGACCGGTGCGCCTATCGTAGTCGGCTTGGACCCGACGTTAAAGTTTGTGCCCGGACATTTGAAGGAAAAAGCATTTGCGGAATATGGCGAGACATTGAAAGGCGCGGCAGAAGCTGTCTGGCTGTTCAATAAGGAAATTGTTGATAATATTTATGACCTGATTCCGGCTGTGAAACCGCAGATAGCGATGTATGAGCAGTTCGGCATTGAGGGATTGCTTGTTTTTCAGAAAACAGTGGATTACTGCAAAGAAAAAGGGCTTGTTGTTATCGGGGATGTAAAGCGCGGCGATATCGGTTCTACGTCAGAGGCGTATGCGGTAGGACATCTTGGTAAAGTACAGGTCGGCAGTAAATTTTGCAGCGGATTTAATGAAGATTTCGTTACTGTCAACCCATATCTTGGTTCGGATGGCGTTGCGCCGTTTATAAAAGTATGTAAAGAGGAAAAGAAAGGTATTTTTGTTCTTGTCAAAACATCCAATCCGAGCAGCGGGGAAATTCAGGACCGTATGATACGTGAGCAGTCCGGAGAAAGACCACTCTATGAAATTGTCGGAGAAAAAGTTGCGGAATGGGGTGCAGACTGCATGGGGGATTCCTACAGCTATGTAGGCGCTGTTGTAGGCGCGACTTATCCTGAACAGGGTAAGGTGCTTCGGAAGATTATGCCGAAAGCCTTTATTCTGGTTCCCGGCTATGGTGCGCAGGGCGGAAAAGGTGCGGATTTGGTACATTTCTTTAACGAGGACGGACTTGGTGCAATCGTCAATTCTTCCAGAGGCATCATTGCGGCATATCAGCAGGCGGAATATGCGAAGTACGGTGAAAAAGATTTTGCGAAAGCTTCCAGGGCAGCGGTACTTGCAATGAAAGAGGATATCGCAGGGGCATTGGCGAACAGATAAAAGAAGCAGATACCGCGAGAGTTATATTATAAATGAAATTGGAAGAGGAATGGCGGATGACATTCCTCTTTCTGATAGCAGGAGGGCAACATCAATGAACGATAATGAGAATAAAAGGTATGTTAAACTGGGTATCACGGGAGCTGCGGTGTTAGGTGCAGGAATTTTCTGCGCTTTTTTATTATTTAAGATACAGGATATTCTGACAGGGGTGCAGAACGTCATAAATATATTGAAACCTTTCCTGTATGGCGCCGTTATCGCTTATCTGCTGACGCCTTTATGCAATAAGCTGGAAGAGAGATTACATAAACTTTTTGCTAAAAAATCAGAACGTACGAAAAAATTTCTTTCCTTTGCAGCGGTTATTATTTCTCTGCTCTTTGCACTGGCGCTTGTATGGATGTTATTTATGCTTATTATCCCGCAGGTATGGGAAAGTGTTATGAAAATTGCGGATATGCTGCCGGGAAAGATAGAAGAGGCAAGCGTATGGATTGATAATATGTTGAAAAACCAGCCGGAACTGCAGATGTATTCTGATGCAATCTGGAAGCAGGTGGAAGACAAAATGGAATCTATGCTGAATCCGGATATGCTGCAGAATATACCAAGACTTTTAGGCGGCATCAGCGGACAGGTAATCGGTGTGTTCAGTGTCTTTAAGAACCTGTTTTTGGGATTTTTAATTTCCGCCTATCTCTTAGCAAGCAGGAAATTGTTTGCGGCACAGGCAAAGCTGATTCTGCATGGTGTTTTTGCGGATAAGTGGGCGCGTATCATTGAAGAGGAAGTACGCTATATCGATAAGATGTTTAACGGGTTTTTCATGGGGAAAATTATAGATTCCGCTATCATCGGCGTGTTGTGTTTCATTGTAACGGCTTTATTAGGGTTTGACGCGGCGGCTTTCATCAGTGTTGTTGTTGGTGTTACTAATATTATTCCCTTTTTCGGACCGTTTATCGGAGCAATACCCTGTGCTTTGCTGTTACTTTTGGAAAATCCGATGCACTGTCTGTATTTTTTGATTTTCATTGTTATTTTGCAGCAGCTTGACGGTAATGTTATCGGTCCGAAGATTCTTGGGAATGCAACAGGCGTATCAAGTTTCTGGGTACTTTTTTCCATCCTGCTCTTTGGCGGACTGTGGGGGATTGTCGGCATGGTTATTGGTGTGCCGTTATTTGCCGTTATCTATGATGTTATCAGAAAATTGATTTACCGGGGACTGAAAAAACATGCACACGAGAAGATGATTGCGCAGTATCAGGAAGAGTACCATCAGAAAGAGGATTGAAAAGCAGACTATTATATGATAAACTAGGTTGAAAAATAAATTTAAGAATGAGGGGTTAATATGGAACAATACAAGCAGCAATTCATAGAGTTTATGGTAGATTGTCAGGTTCTTAAATTTGGTGATTTCACATTAAAAAGCGGGCGGAAGTCTCCTTTTTTCATGAATGCAGGCGCCTATGTAACAGGAGCGCAGCTTCATAAGTTAGGCGAGTATTATGCCAGAGCTATTCATGACCATTACGGACTGGATTTTGACGTATTGTTCGGACCTGCTTATAAGGGAATTCCCCTTTCGGTAGCAACGGTTATGGCGCTTAGCGAGTTATACGGCAAGGAAGTAAGGTACTGTTCCAACCGCAAAGAGGTAAAAGACCATGGCGATACCGGCATTCTTTTGGGAAGTAAATTAAAGGATGGAGATAAGGTAGTTATTATTGAAGATGTGACGACCTCCGGCAAATCCATTGAAGAGACATTCCCGATTATCAAAGCGCAGGCGGATGTGGAAATCAAGGGACTTATGGTATCGTTAAACCGTATGGAGAAGGGGCTTACCAGTGACAAGAGCGCATTGGATGAAATCAGGGAGAAATACGGTTTTGATGCAAATGCTATCGTGACAATGGAAGAGGTAGTAGAGTGTTTATATCAGAAACCATATCAGGGTAAGGTCTATATTGATGATACTTTGAAAGCAGCGATAGATGAATATTATAAACAGTACGGTGTAAAATAAATTTATCGGAATAGGGAAAGGGATGGTGTCAGACATGGAGGAAAAAACATATAGAACAATGGGCGGAGCCGGAGCAATGAATATCGCGGTCGGAGTAGTTGCTCTGGTATTGGGAGTGACGAGCGGCATTTTGCTTATCATAGGCGGTGCAAAACTTTTGGCAGGCAGAAATAAAATATTGTTCTGAAAGATTATGGAGAGAAGTCAGGCTGCCTTGCCTGACTTTTTAGGTGACAAAACTTTTAAAGCATTTAAAAGAGGAGATTCTTATGAGCCGTAAAAACAGCTTTATGTTTACAAGTAAAAGTCATACGGAAAAAGGCGTTATGTCAACCATATTGGGTATTATTTCTCTTGCTACGCTCGGATATGCGCTTGTCATGAGTTATCGGAGTGCCGGAGAGATACCGAGACAATACGGTGCGGCGGCATTATTGGCAATGATTTTTGCTTTCATTGGGGCTGGGCTGGGAGCCGTTTCCCGTACGGAAAAAGATAAATTTTATTTTTTTTCTTATCTTGGCATTGTCTTAAATGTATTGGCGCTTGCTGTTGTAAGCGCGATTCTGTATGCGGGTGCATACGAAATAGCATAAAAACTGTGAAAAATAAATTTTTCAAAGATGAACTTGTTCATCTTGCGAATATTGTGCCTTGCGTATAGCGACTGTGTTCGCATACAAATGTCGCGGGCTGAGGAAAGGTAAGGTTTTAATATGACGGAAACGCAGGTGAAAGAACTAGAAAAAGAACGTTTTGAACTGGCAATGGAGAGAATTGCACAGATACCGGAAGACGCTCTTTGTGAGAAAAAATATCAGGACTATTTTGCAAAAATGGCGGAGTTTGTGCTGTTAATGAAAAAAACATGGGATTTTGTGGCGGACGGAGAGTTATACCGGGCGCCTATTGAGGAACTTCGTGAAAAGAATAAAGAATTGTATGAGGATATTTTGCCGGAACATTATGAACACAGCTATGCCAATCCGGATTATGCGGCCGGTTGCTTCGGAGAGCCTTTGGGGAAAATGCTTTCTTTTATTTGTGCCGAACTGCGGGGTATGATACCGGCAGCTTATGAGCAGTCGATGTCCGGTATGGTAATACGAATGGAGCTGCTTTTAGAAGTCTACCAGACATTTCTGTGCGCGGCGCAGGAAGCGGACGGACAAAGCGGCGAAACACCGGATGAGGAAATCAGGCAGATACTTTACTGGTATGTCAGTGATTATTATGAGACAGAATACTATGAAATGGTGGCAGCGCTTCTTTTGCCGCAGCGTGATTTTGCAGCCCGCATTGTAATGGAGAGCGACTTATCGGATTTACGGTATTTGTATTATTATGGGGAATATGTGTCGGAAAATGAAATCATGACAGCAAAGCACCTTATGGAATTGCCGCAGGAGAAGCTTAAGCTGATGGCGGATACTTATACGGAGGGGTACCGCATTGGATTTGAAGTGGGCAATAAAGATATTTCCATCAAGCAGACTGTCAATATCCGATATGCTCTCGGCTTTGAGCGGATGATAAGAGCCTCTATTGAAAATTTTGAAAAAATAGGTCTGCAGTCTACCATGCGGCGTTCCGGTACGAGCATCTTTTCAGGGCGTGATGTCAATAAGGGAGGATATTTCGGAGCCAATCCGAATAAACAGTTCGATTATGACCATAAAGAGGATTTGGCGCTGATTCTGGATAAGCAGTTAGTGGAGCGCAGATTGGAATGCTTACAGAGTGCCTATGAAAAACTGAAAAAAGAAGCCGGTGTCTTTGGCGGTCCGGCGGTGATTGATGTTTTCGGAGAACAGCCATTTGTGCCGCAAAGCAAGAAAACGGCATGCCGGTATTCCGAGAAACAGCAAAAACTTTCGGTGGAGTATGCTTCACGGGCGGGCGCGATGCAGAACCGGTACATTAAAGGAGAGGAAAGAAGCTTTACCATTATTGCGTTTCCGGTGCCGGATATCGGAGAAGCATATGATGAAATTTTTGATGAAATCATCCGAATCAATACGTTGGATTATCAGTTATATCAGGGTATTCAGCAGACGATTATCGATACGCTTGATAAGGGTGATTATGTCTTGGTTAAAGGTATGGGAGACAATCGCACCAATTTAAAAGTGAATCTTCATACGCTCCAAAATCCGGAGAAAGAAACTAATTTTGAAAACTGTGTTGCCGATGTCAATATTCCGGTAGGAGAGGTTTTTACTTCACCGCAGCTTGTCGGTACGGAGGGTGTTTTGCATGTAACCCGGGTTTTCTTAAATGAGCTGGAATACAAGGATATTTCACTCCGTTTTCAGGATGGCATGATTACGGAATATTCCTGCGCAAATTTTGAAACGGAGGAGGAAAACCGAAAATATATCAGGGACAATGTGCTGTTTCATCACGATACGCTGCCTATTGGCGAGTTTGCAATCGGCACGAATACAACGGCATATGTTGTGGCGAGAAAGTATGGTATCGAAGATAAAATGCCGATACTGATTGCTGAAAAGACAGGTCCGCATTTCGCGGTAGGTGATACCTGCTATTCCCACGCAGAGGAAGTGAAAGTCTATAATCCGGATGGCAAGGAAATCATAGCCAGAGATAATGAGGTCTCAATGCTTCGGACAACAGATGCCGGCAAAGCGTATTATTACTGCCATACCGATATTACCATTCCGTATGATGAACTAGGAGAATTGTCTGTGGTGACAAAAGAAAATGAGGTAATTCCCATTATTATAGAAGGGAAATTTGTACTGGCGGGATGTGAGACGTTGAATGAGGCGTTTGTATAGTGGTTGCGAAACTCTGTTTTCAAGATGTCCGTTGTGCAATATAAACAAATCAACGCAGGCACGCTTGCGCTACATTGCCGCTCGCAGCGGTACATAAGCTGCCATAAAACGGCAGCTAAATACCGGCGGCGTCATAGTACCTGCTTATAATATTGTTTATATTGCACAACTGGACTTTGAAAATGGAGTTTCACAAACGCCTATATTGTTGAAGAATTGATATTAATAATGAAAAGCAGGATAAATATTCTGCAAACATATTGCGTATTGCCATAAAATCTAGTACACTATAAACAGAAATATATTGTTTACACACAAGATGTAGTAGGTAATTGCGAAACTTATTATTTCACAGCTTAGGTTGTACCACAGTGACAAAACATAAGCAGGGGCTATGGAGCCGTCGCTATTTAGCTGCCGTTTTGTGGCAGCTTATGTAGCGTTACGAGCGACAATGCAGCGCAAGCGTCCCTGTGATGATTTGTCACTGTGGTACAACAAAAATGTGAAAAACAGTTCTGCAATCACCTAATATGATATAAAGAAATAAGGAGGCGTGGCGACATGGCGCAGGTAGGTATTGTAATGGGCAGCGATTCCGATATGCCCGTTATGGCAAAAGCCGCAGATATTTTAGAGGAATTGGGCATTTCTTATGAAATGAAAATTATTTCCGCACACAGAGAACCGGATGTGTTTTTTGAATATGCGAAGAGTGCGGAGGATAAAGGTTTTAAAGTCATTATAGCCGGTGCGGGCAAAGCGGCGCATCTGCCGGGTATGTGTGCGGCAATCTTTCCGATGCCGGTCATAGGCATTCCTATGAAAACTTCGGATTTGGGCGGTGTGGACTCCCTTTATTCCATTGTACAGATGCCATCCGGCATTCCCGTTGCGACTGTGGCGATTAACGGAGGGCAAAATGCAGGTATTCTTGCCGCGAAGATTTTAGCGACGTCGGATGCCGCTTTATTGCAGAAGTTAAAAGATTATACGCAGGGATTAAAGATAAGTGTACAGAAGAAAGACGCCAGATTGCAGGAAGTTGGCTATCAGAATTACTAAAGAATAAGAATATCGTGATGCGAGCGTAGAACGTTTCGGAATGGAGGAAACAATGGATTATAAGACAGCAGGCGTTGATATAGAAGCGGGCTATCAGTCAGTGGAACTGATGAAAAAATATGTTAAAGAAACGGTAAGACCGGAAGTCCTTGGCGGATTGGGCGGATTTTCAGGCGCATTTTCTCTTGCCAAAATGAAAGACATGGAAAAACCAACGCTTGTTTCCGGAACAGACGGCGTGGGAACGAAGTTAAAGCTTGCTTTTTTATTGGATAAACATGATACCGTAGGAATAGACTGCGTTGCCATGTGTGTGAACGATATTGCATGCGCTGGCGGTGAACCGCTGTTTTTCTTGGATTATATTGCATGTGGTAAAAATTTTCCTGAAAAAATCGCAACGATTGTCAAAGGCGTAGCAGATGGATGTATTCAGTCAGGGGCAGCGTTGATTGGCGGTGAGACGGCGGAGATGCCGGGATTTTATCCGGAGGATGAATATGACCTTGCCGGGTTTTCCGTGGGAATTGTAGATGAAAAAGATTTGATCACAGGTGCATTAATTCAGCCCGGTGATGCATTAATTGGTATTGGATCTTCCGGAATACATAGCAATGGATTTTCTCTTGTCAGGAGAGTATTTTCGATGAGCGAGGAAGCGCTCCACCGCCATAATGCGGAATTGGGGACTACGCTGGGAGAAGCGCTGCTGACGCCTACCAAGATCTACGTGAAGGCGCTGAAGGAAGTAAAACAGGCAGGCGTTACGATCAAAGGGTGCAGCCATATCACCGGCGGCGGATTTTATGAGAATATCCCCCGGATGCTTCCTGATGGGGTGCATGCCAGAGTGCAGAAGAACAGCTATGAGGTGCCTGTCATCTTTAACATGCTTCAGTCACTCGGCTGCATTGAGGAGCGTATTATGTATAATACTTATAATATGGGGGTTGGCATGGTACTTGCGGTCAGTCAGGAAGACGTGGATAAGACCATAGAGGCAATCAGCAAAGCGGACGAGCGTGCATTTGTTATAGGCGAGATCGTAAGCGGCGATAAAGGGGTAACGGTATGTTAAAGGTATTGGTATGCGTATCGGGCGGCGGAACGAATCTGCAGGCGATCATTGACGGTATAGTGCGTGGGGAGATCCGCAATGCAAAGATCGTCCGCGTGATCAGTAACAATCCCGGCGCTTATGCGCTGACCAGGGCGAAGGAGCATGGGATAGAAGGTGTCTGCATTTCACCAAAAGAATATGAAAGCCGTGAGGCGTTTCATGAGGCGTTTTTGAAGGAATTGGAGAAGGCCTCGCCAGATCTGATCGTGCTTGCAGGGTTTTTAGTTGTGATTCCGGCAGAGGTTATCAGAAAATACCGTGGACGTATTATTAATATCCATCCGTCTTTGATCCCGGCGTTCTGCGGGACGGGGTATTATGGACTGAAAGTTCATGAGGCGGCGTTGGAGCGCGGTGTGAAGATTACCGGCGCAACGGTGCATTATGTTGATGAAGGGACGGATACCGGTCCGATCATTTTACAGAAGGCAGTTGAGGTAAAGAAGGGCGATACGCCTAAGATTCTGCAGCAGAGAGTGATGGAAGAAGCGGAATGGGTCATTCTGCCCCGGGCGATCGATATGATCGCATGCGGCGAGCTTCAGCAGGAAAGTTTGTGCTGAAACATGATGATGTGATGGAAAACAGGAACAGGGATAGGAGGAGACAGATGAAAGTGCTGATCATTGGAAGCGGTGGCAGGGAGCATGCGATCGCAATGTCAGTGAAGAAAAGTAAAAGAGTTGAAAAGATTTATTGCGCCCCCGGCAATGCAGGCATTGCACAGCTTGCAGAGTGCGTTCCGATTGGGGTGATGGAATTTGAGAAACAGGTTGCTTTTGCAAAAGAAAAAAAGATCGATCTTGTGATTGTAGCGCCGGACGATCCACTGGCAGGCGGATTGGTTGACGAAATGGAGAAGGCGGGAATACGGGCTTTCGGACCGCGGAAGAATGCGGCAGTTTTGGAAGGAAGTAAGGCATTCAGCAAAGATCTGATGAAGAAATATCATATACCTACGGCATCATATGAGAACTTTGATGATCCGGAGGAAGCTATCAAATATCTTGAGACAGTCAGACTTCCCGTAGTTTTGAAAGCAGACGGTCTTGCGCTTGGAAAGGGAGTACTGATCTGCAGGACAAGAGAGGAAGCGATGGAGGGCGTCCGGAAGATCATGCTGGATAAGCAATTCGGGACAGCCGGAAATAAGATGGTCATTGAAGAATTTATGACCGGCAGGGAAGTCTCCGTATTATCCTTTGTGGATGGTAGAACGATAAAGACTATGACCAGTGCGCAGGATCATAAGCGCGCAAGGGATGGTGATCAGGGATTGAATACCGGCGGTATGGGAACCTTTTCCCCGAGCCCGTTTTATACCAAGGAGATTGATGAATTTTGTCAGAAACGGATCTACCAGCCGACGGTAGATGCCATGGCAGAGGAGGGAAGGAAGTTTCAGGGAGTGCTCTTCTTTGGGCTGATGCTGACGGAGAACGGACCAAAAGTGTTGGAGTACAATGCGAGATTTGGGGATCCGGAGGCGCAGGTGGTACTTCCGAGGATGAAGAACGATATTATAGATGTCATGGAAGCCTGTATTGACGGGACGCTGGATCAGATCGAGCTGCAGTTTGATGACAATGCAGCAGTATGCGTGGTTCTGGCGTCAGACGGTTATCCCGAAAAATATGAAAAAGGTCTGGAGATTACGGGACTGGAACAGTTTGAAGGAAAAGAAGGTTATTACTGCTTTCATGCAGGGACGAAGGCGGAGGATGGCAGGTATTATACCAACGGCGGCAGGGTACTAGGTATTACGGCATTGGGTGAGAATCTTCTGGATGCACGGAAGAATGCTTATCTTGCCACGGAATGGGTGACATTTGACAATAAATACATGCGCCATGATATCGGTAGTGCGATCATGGAGGCAGACAAAACGTGATAGATCAGAAGGGATGTTTTTGATTACAGATTTTGCAGGGAAAGGCAGAAGAGAAAGGAGTAAAATAACAAAAATGGAAATGGATCAAAGAACAGTGGGAAGAATCAGCAGGTGGATTGCAATTTTATGTGCATTTATACTGGCTATGGCGATGGGGATCACCGTATGGGCGACTGCGGAGCCGGGAACGACGATTTATATAGTGGATGGTAAACAGGGTGTAAATATTCGTTCGCAGGCAAGTACAGACAGTGAGCCGGTAGGAAAGTTGGACGGCGGCGCAGCATTAACTGTTATCAGTGTAGTAAGCGCAGGGGGTAATAACTGGTATCAGGTTGAGTGCGTTATCAATGGAGAGACAAAGACAGGTTATATCAGGGAGGATCTGGTAAAGATCCCGGAAAACGGAGCTCCGGCAGAAGCTGAAGATCCTGTGGGAGAAGGTGAAGGCGGAGAAACCGCGCCGGATGGAGGAATGCCTGCTCCGGAGGGAGGAGGTGGATTATCCTCTGATTCTAAATTGCTTGGTGAGCTGCAGTTTATAAACAGTGGGACTGAGCCGGAAGTCCTTCCGGCAGGATTCCTTCCGTTGAATATTGAATCAAATGGCGAACAGATTCCGGCATGGGCAGATGAGGATCAAGAGTTTTTTATTTTTTATGCGGCAAAACCGACGGGCGAGACAGACTGGTATATGCTTGACAAAGCCAATGGAGAATGTGTCCGTTTCAGGGATTTTATGGTAGGTACGAAAACAGTATCTTCCAATGGCGACGGTGTATCGAAAACGGCATTTATTATCGTGGTTGTGTTCTGTGTAGTGCTTGTCGCGGCAACGACTGTAATGGGAATCAAGCTGATGAATGGCGGCGGTCGTGATGATTATGATGACGACGATGATGATTATGAAGATGAAGAAGATGAAGGACCCAGAGTACGAAAAAGCTCTGTCTTTAAAAAGTTCTCCGATGAAGAAGATGATTATGAGGAAGAAGAGGACGAGGAAGACGATTATGATGATGGTTATAATAACAGAAGAATGAGTTCCGGTCGCCAGGCGTATCAAGGCGCAGTACAGCCGGGGACGAGACCTGCCAGACCGGCAGGCGAGAGCAGGCAGCCTGTTCAAAGCAGACCTGCCAACGGAGGTCGTCAGGCAGGGCAGCCGGTCAGACCGTCAGGACAGCAGCCAGTCAGACAGGCGGGACAGCAGCCGGTCAGATCGTCAGGGCAGCAGCCAGTCAGACAGGCGGGACAGCAGCCAGTCAGACAGGCAGGACAGCAGCCGGTCAGACAGGCAGGAGGAGCAGCACAGGGACAGCAGCGTTATGTACAGCGTCAGGCAGGGCAGCAGCGTTATGCGCAGCGGACCACCACGGCAAGACGCGATGATGATGGTGAATATTAAGATACAAAAGAAGGCAGCTGTATATTGCAGTTGCCTTTTTGTAAGCAGGATATCACAGTTTCGCAAATGCCTAATATAACATTTAAAGTGAGGATATTTCTATGGCTTTAGGATTTACACAGAAAGCTAAAAACGCATTGCTTTATGCAGAAAAAACGGCAAGGCAGTTTCAGTCGGGATATGTGGGAACAGAGCATCTGCTGTTGGGATTGATCAGAGAGAGAACCGGCGTGGCGGCAATGGTCTTAAAGGAGAATCATGTGGATGAGATCCGTCTGGAGGAGCTGATACAGGAAGCGATCGTTCCACAGGGCAATCTTATGCTGCGCGACCGGAAAGAGTATTCTGTCAAGGCCGCGAGGGTACTGGAAGAAAGTAAGGGATATGCGCGGAAAACCAATGCGAAGGAAGCTGGTACGGAGCATATACTGATGGCGTTGATCAGAGAGACGGATAGTGTGGCAGTCAGGCTTCTGGCAGCAATGGGCATTAATCCGGGAAAAGTGTATATGGAACTTCTTCGGCTGATCGGGGATGAAAACCTGATCCGGCAGGAGGAAATGGAGCTGCGCGGAAATAAGAAAAAGAAAAAGGAACAGACATCGACTCTGGATCAGTATAGCCGCGATCTGACTGCACTTGCGCGGGAAGGAAAACTGGATCCGGTGATCGGCAGAAGGAATGAGATACAACGTGTGATTCAGATCATCAGCCGCCGTACCAAAAACAATCCCTGCCTGATCGGAGAGCCGGGTGTCGGAAAGACGGCGATCGTAGAGGGATTGGCAAGTCGTATCGCAATGGGAGATGTCCCGGATACCATAAAGGGAAAGCGTGTTGTAACGCTGGATCTGTCCGGCATGGTGGCAGGAAGTAAATACAGGGGTGAGTTTGAGGAACGGATCAAGCGGGTGATGAAAGAAGTGATCACCAATGGAAATATCATTCTGTTTTTGGATGAGATACACACGATCATTGGCGCCGGCGGAGCGGAAGGGGCGATCGATGCATCTAATATCTTAAAGCCGTCATTGTCCAGAGGAGAGATCCAGATGATCGGGGCAACCACGATATCGGAATACCGTAAATATTTTGAAAAGGATGCTGCTTTGGAGAGACGTTTTCAGCCGGTTACGGTAGAGGAGCCGACCATAGAGGAGACGATCACTATACTGAACGGGATATATCCTAAGTATGAGGAGCATCATGGGATCAGGATCCTACCGGAGGCGCTGGAGGCGGCAGCCAGACTTTCGGAACGCTATATTAATGACAGGAACCTTCCGGATAAGGCGATCGACCTGATCGATGAGGCGGCGGCAGCCGCAAGGCTGCGTTCTATGATCCTGCCGCCCAATTTAAAAGAGCTGCAGGAGCAAATTAGGAAAAAAGAAGAACAGATCGAACGTTCTCTGATGATCGAGGCGTTTACCCAGGCGGGAGAGCTGCGGCAGGAGCAGGCTCAGCTTAGAAAAAAGATGGAAAGGCTGCAGAAAAATCATGAGAGAAAAGTGCAGGAGACGGCTTGCGTAGTGGATGAGAACGCTATTGCGGAGGTCGTCAGTATCTGGACGAAGATCCCTGTCAAGAAGCTGGCTGAGAAGGAAAGCGAAAGGCTGTTGAAGCTGGAAGGTACGCTGCATAAAAGAGTGGTCGGACAGGAGGAGGCAGTCAGTGCGGTGGCAAGGGCGATCCGACGGGGAAGGGTCGGACTGCAGGATCCGAACAGACCGCTGGGTTCCTTCCTGTTTTTAGGACCGACGGGCGTCGGTAAGACGGAACTTTCCAAAACTTTGGCAGAGGTAGTATTTGGCTCAGAGACGGCATTGATCAGGGTTGACATGTCTGAGTATATGGAGCAGCATTCGGTGTCTAAAATGATCGGTTCGCCACCGGGATATGTGGGATTTGATGAAGGCGGGCAGCTGTCTGAAAAGGTAAGGCAGAATCCGTATTCCGTCATCCTGTTTGATGAGATCGAAAAGGCGCATCCGGATGTATTTAATGTATTACTGCAGGTGTTGGATGATGGTCATATCACAGATTCCAAGGGGCGGAAGGTGAGCTTTAAGAATACGATTCTGATCATGACTTCCAATGCCGGGGCACAGAGGATCATTGCACCGAAGAATCTGGGATTTGCGGTTAAGTCAGATGCAGAGATGGATCATAAACGGATGAAGGATGGCGTACTGGAAGAGGTAAAGCGGATCTTCAAGCCGGAATTTATCAACCGTATCGATGAGATGATCGTCTTTCATGCTTTGAATAAAACGAATCTTCGTCAGATTGTGACTATTTTGTCAAAAAATCTCTGTGAGAGGTGTAAAAACCAGCTGAATTTGACGCTGACGATTTCAACAGCGGTCAAAGATTATTTGGTGGAGAAGCATGCCGATCTGAAGATGGGAGCAAGACCGTTAAAGAGGGCGATCCAGACACAGATAGAAGATAAGCTTGCAGAGGAGCTTTTATCGGGACGCATTGTGCCGGGAGAAAAGGTAAGCGCATCGTTGAAAAAGGATGAGATTGTCTTTGTAAAAAAATGATCCTATCTATGGAATTGTGGATGAAAATAATGTATAATATACGAGAAAGGCAATTGGCATTTACAGACTACGATAATAAATTACGGAGGAAGAATAATGGCGATAGTGAAGGAATTGCTTCGTTCGGAAAGCGACGGAAGCATCAGTTTTGGAGATTATACCCTGGGTCAGAAGTCAAAGGTTGAGGATTATGAACATGCCGGGGATCTGTTGAAGGTAAAGACGTTTAAGGAAATTACCAGACTTGAGAAAAATGGAATGTTCTTATATGAATCCGTTCCGGGAACG
>CAZKOR010000035.1:0-25087 GCA_964554405.1 uncultured Bacteroides sp.
CCTTCGCTCTCCGGCAGTCCAAACATCAGATTCATGTTCTGTACCGCCTGTCCTGCCGCGCCTTTTACAAGATTATCAAGTGCGCCCATCATAATAATGCGCCCGGTTCTTTCATCAATTACGAAATTAATGTCCACATAGTTGCTGCCCTCTACCCATTTCGTTTCCGGACAGACACCTTTTTCCAAAACGCGGACAAACTTCTCGTTCTGATAGTATTTATCATATACCGCCTTAATCTGTTCATAATCCGGAAGTCCTGTGCTTCCGTCCGCTTTCCCAACCGGAAGCAGTGTTGCATATTCCGTTACAAGAATACCCCTGTTCATCGGAACAAGATGAGGGGTGAAGTTAAGCGTCAACGGCTTTCCTGCCGCATAACCTAACTGCTCTTCAATCTCCGGAGTATGTCTGTGGCTTGCCACGCCATATGCTTTAATGTTTTCATTCACTTCACAGTATAGATTCGGTACTTTTGCTCCCCGTCCTGCGCCGGAAGTACCGCTCTTAGCATCAATAATTAGTGTGCCGGAGTCAATCAGCCCCTCTTTTACCAATGGATAAG
The DNA here is from genome assembly GCA_964554405.1 of uncultured Bacteroides sp. Lineage (GTDB taxonomy): Bacteria > Bacillota > Clostridia > Lachnospirales > Lachnospiraceae > UBA3282. Next base: position 566 of record CAZKOR010000035.1, read on the forward strand.
CCGTCAGGATGGAGCAGGTCGTATAGCAACCCGGATTCGCCACGAGTCTTGCCTTTTTGACATCCTCCCTGTTCAGCTCACAAAGTCCGTATACGGCTTCCTCTATGTACTGCGGTGACTTATGCTCAATACCGTACCATTTTTCATATATCTCCACATCTTTAATCCTAAAATCCGCGCTCAAATCAATTATCTTTACTTTGGAGAGAATATCGTCATTCACAAGCGATGCACATAGTCCCTGCGGTGTTGCCGTGAAAATAACATCCACCTGATTAGCCAGTTCTTCCATATTATCATCCATGCAGACATCATCCACAATCTGAAACATATTCTGATAAACCTGCGCATACTTCTTATCTATATAACTTCTCGAACCATACCATACAATCTCAACATCCTTGTGCGCCGTCAAAATCCTGACCAGTTCCGCACCCGCATATCCTGTTGCTCCAATAATTCCTGCTTTAATCATTTCTTTCCTCCATTCCTAAATGCAAGCTGCCGAGCTTGCGTTTCCTATTTTATCACACTATTCCGCGATAGTATATAAATTTCTCCTTTTTCGGAAAAATGTTTCCCTTGTTCTTATCCCTTATCTTTTCAAACTTTATATCTCATAGCAATACAAGTTTCATGAAACCCACAATGTTTCCAAAAGGCAAGCCCGCTTTTATTCCAGGGCAGCACCTCAATATCTATTTCCTTTATATCCAAGGACTGTAACAATAGTTGAAAGGCCTGTGTCCCTAGACACATCTCTCATAGTGCATTTCCGAAGCTGCATTGGATTCCTCCTGCCCACATCTACATCTGTATGTATATATGCATAAATAATACTCTTCTTTTGCATAATATGCAACTATTTTTTAATATTTATTCATTTTATTGCATATTTCTTATAAATGCAATTAAAAAAATGCATAAAATTACACTTGCATTCTTCATATGATTGTTGTATATTGATTTCAGAGCATTTAAAAATACATATTTATGAATTATGGAGGAATCATTATGAAAGAAAAAGTTGTTCTTGCTTATTCCGGCGGACTTGACACGACCGTCATTATTCCCTGGTTAAAAGAAAATTTTGATTATGACGTTATCTGCGTCTGCGGTAACTGCGGACAGGGCGAGGAGCTGGACGGTCTGGAAGAAAGAGCTTTATCCAGCGGCGCTTCCAAATTATATATTGAAGATTTAACGGATGAATTCTGTGACGATTTCATCATTCCCTGTGTGCAGGCACATGCCGTTTATGAAAATAAATATTTACTCGGTACTTCAATGGCAAGACCTGTTATTGCTAAAAAGCTGGTTGAGATTGCCCGCAAAGAAGGCGCGACTGCAATCTGCCACGGCGCAACCGGCAAGGGAAACGATCAGATTCGTTTTGAACTTGGTATCAAAGCCCTTGCTCCTGATTTAAAAATCATTGCAGCATGGAGAAATGAAAAGTGGAATATGGATTCCCGTGAGGCGGAAATCGAATACTGCCGCAATCACGGCATTAACTTACCGTTTTCCGCAGACAGCAGCTACAGCCGCGACCGTAACTTATGGCACATCAGTCATGAGGGTCTGGAACTGGAAGATCCGGCAAACGAGCCTAACTTTGAACATCTCTTAGTCCTCGGCACGACACCGGAAAAGGCTCCTGAAGAGGGTGAATATGTGACGATGACTTTTGAAAAAGGTATTCCGACATCCGTAAACGGTAAGAAAATGAAAGTATCCGAAATCATTACCGTTTTAAATGAACTTGGCGGAAAACATGGTATCGGCATCGTTGATATCGTTGAAAACCGCGTTGTCGGTATGAAATCCCGCGGCGTATATGAAACACCTGGCGGAACTATTTTATATGAAGCACACCAGCAGCTTGAAGAATTGATTCTCGACCGTGACACCTATGCATTAAAAGCTGATTTAGGCAACAAATTCGCACAGGTTGTCTATGAAGGAAAATGGTTTACACCGCTGCGCGAAGCACTTCAGGCTTTCATTGAGTCAACACAGAAATATGTTACAGGCGAAGTAAAGTTCAAGCTTTACAAAGGCAATATCATTAAAGCAGGAACCACTTCTCCGTATTCATTATACAATGAGAGCATTGCTTCCTTTACAACAGGTGATTTATACGACCACCATGACGCGGAAGGATTCATCAATCTGTTTGGACTTGCAAGCAAAGTACGTGCTATGAAGATGCAGGAAGCTGAGAAATAAGAAACTGCGAGGTTATCATGAGCGTTATCTCATACATTGTTTCATATTTGGCAATCGTAAATCTGGCAGGCCTCATTGTGATGGGCATTGACAAATTAAGGGCAAGAAAAAGGGCGTGGCGTATTCCCGAATCTACCCTTTTTGTCATTGCGCTCATTGGCGGCAGTCTTGGCACAACAATCGGTATGCATCTGTTTCACCATAAGACCAGGCATTGGTATTTTCTTTTCGGAATGCCTGCTATTCTGGTGATACAGATTGCAACCGTATTGATTCTAATGTACTCACCGATTCAATTTGCTTTTTTATGACATCCATTATATTGTAACAATAATTCCGCCATCATTAGCATACATACTGCTGATTCCGGCAGTATCCATGATAACAACATCCTTTACCTTTGTTCTTGCCAATAATTCCTTTTGCATGAATGCGGCTCTGTCAGGGCAGTTACAATGGGATATCATAAGCGTTCTTTCCGTCATGTTCGGAACCTCTTTTTCCATGATTTCCGCTAACTTTGTGATTGCTTTTTTCATTCCGACAGCTTGGCTTTTCTGCTCGATAACACCATGATTTCCACACATAATGGGTTTAATATTTAATGTTGACACTAGCATTGCCTTAACGCCGGTCAATCTGCCGTTTTTACGCAGCGTTTCCAAGTTATCCAAAATAAAATATGTTTTCATTTCATCACGAAATGCTTCCAGCTCTTTTACCGTATCTTCAAAAGACACGCCCTTTTCCTGTAGTTCCAGTATTTGCATGGCATACTGTGCTTCTCCGCTGCTTGCCGATTCGGAATCATGCACATAAATATTTTTACTTCCATACTTTTCAAGATACAGATTTTTGCCAAGTTCAGCACTGTTATAACTTCCGCTCAAATGCGAAGAGAGCGTAACAACAAAGATATTATCCACATCCGTATGATATGCTTCCATATATTTTTCCGGAGATGGACAGGATGATTTCGGACACTGTGGACAAACTGCCACCTGCGCAAGAAACTCCGCCTGGTCAAAGTTTTCATCATCCAAAATCTGATAATCGCCTACTTCCAGTCCTAACGGAATAATCTGAAACCTTTCGTCATTTTTATACTGCTCCGGTAACTCACAACAACTATCTACTATGATTTTATAACTCATAAAACAAAGCCTCCACAACTATTCCATGTAGTTTTCATTACTACTTATGATAACACGACTTGCTTTGCTCTGTAAATACTTTTATTGCGTTTTTCTTTTAAATATGGTATAAGTAATTCATATCTGGTCATTCGACAAATTCATTTGATAGAAAGCAGCCAGTTTGCTTTCTGTTATCTCAAATCACAAAGGAGTCACGTCTATGAATCAAAAAACAACAAATCAAAAAAATGTAACCCCAATTTTTAATCCGGATGATTTACTTCGCAACGCTCACGGCGCTATCCCCTACGGCATGACTAATGATTACATGTTCAGAGCTGTTTTGCAGACTAACAACAAAGCTTTACGCGGACTTATCTGTTCACTGCTTCATCTTCATGAAGAAGATATCATATCCGTAGAAATCACGAATCCCATCATCTTGGGGAAATCCATTAAAAACAAAGAATTCCGGCTGGATATTAATGTTACATTGAACAACAGCTCACATATTAATCTTGAAATGCAGGTAACAGGCAGAGTCATTTGGTCTAACCGCTCTGTCAGCTATCTCTGCCGCTCTTTCGATATGCTAAACCATGGTCAGGATTATGCTGAAGTCAAACCTGTCATACATATCGGTTTTCTGGATTATACACTGTTCAATGATTGTCCTGAATTTTATGCTACTTATAAACTGCTTAACGTAAAAAATCATCATGTTTATAGTGACAATCTGACCTTAAGTGTGGTAGACTTATCTCATATAGAATTGGCAACTGATGAAGACAAAAAATATCATATTGATTACTGGTCTAAGCTCTTTAAGGCCACAACATGGGAGGAAATCAAGATGTTAGCATTCAAAGACAAATACATTAATGAAGCAGCTAAAACCATTTTTCGACTGAGTGCCAAAGACCAGATTCGCAAGCGCTGCCGTGATCGTGAAGAATATTATCTGGATTTGCGGGCGTATGAGAGAGAAGTCGCGGAAAACAAGAAAATTATTGAAAAAAACAAAAAGACTATTGCGGAAAATAATAGGATTATTGAGGAAAATAATAAAATTATTGCCGAAAAAGACGCAAAACTCGCGGAAAACGAGAAACTTATTGAAGAACTACGCAGTGAAATAGAAATGCTTAAATCAAATGCAGAAACTAAACCACAGGAGACGACATAGAAAATTATGATTGCATTAAAGATTACGAATGTAAAACAATTTATGGGAAAACTGCTTGCTTCCGAAGCTTTTGACTCATTTCTTCTAGAAGAGGCATCCATCAGCACATACAATACTTTCTTAATAGACGGACATCAAAACAGGGATTTCTATACAAGCGAGGAATGGGAGGATAAGGAAATTCGTCCTTTTGATTTTACTACATGGAAGCAGATACGCCCTATCTGTTATTCTCTTATCAAAGGAACCAAGACGCCCAGCGCCTTCAAATTTATTCTTCATCTGATGCCGGATTATCTTGCTTCCATTCTCAAAGAGCAGGATACCACGGTTACACCGCAGCAGATAAAAGCCTTGGTGCTCACCGTGAAATATGATGGTACGACACTGACATTAATTACCGGAACAGCTTTTCACACTTTTATTATGGATAAAAGCGTGGATGTATTGTGGGACAACGCCGTAAAGGGCTTCTTGGCTAAGCGTGAGATTAATTACGAGGAGTTATGACAAAACTCCCATAATAATATTCCGCCTTCAAAAAGATTGTATAGGTTCCTGCTTTATCAATTGAAACAGTATAATCATCCGTCTGAATATCTTTCTCATTAAAAATCTTCCTGCCGCTTGCATCTTCTATCCACAAATTTAGGGTTCCGTTTTCTGTAATGCAAGAAAGAGACAACTCCATAGGTTCCTCGATTGTAAGAGGAAATTCATATAATTCAGCAGACATTCCTTCCGAATCAAAGCGAATGCTTTCCGGCCAGTTATTCGTAACAGGATTTGAAATACCTTCTATTGCAGACATTTCACCAATTTCCTGCAGTTCCGCCTCTACCCCTAACGAGCTTTCCATTGATTCGGACTTAACGGAAGCATCATCTCCCCACAGAATTTTAATGTCAAAATCACAGACTGCTTTTGGGCTGTATGCGGCAAAACTAATATTTCCCTCTCCTGCCGGAATGGTAATCGTCTTATCAAATGACGAATTATCACAATCCGCAATCAGTATTTCCGTTCCATCCTCCGCCGTATAAATCAGACGGGCATCCCCCACTATGCCGTCCATATATCCCATGACAGTAATCGTTGTTTCTTTTTCCGCGTCTACGGTTTCCAACAGGGCATCATTTTCCAATAAATACACCGTTCCCTGAATTTGACTTTGTCCGTTATGCTTCCTGGCACTATATTGGCTGAAATAACTGCTGCTGTAGTTTGATAAATGTCCGAAGTTCCATTCATGACTGGCGTTTAATCCAAAATCAAGTGCTGCCATGATGATTACAAAAAGAACCACAAGCATGATTAGCAAAACTGCTGGAAAATCATAAATAACTTTCTTCTCTTCCTGCTCTTTACGGGTACAGCTTACTAAAATCTCCACACCAAGAGATATCAGGGCAATCGGCCACAGATTAAAAAGTATCCTGTAATTTAGCTGCGGCATAATTATATGCAGAATAAACAATATGCCATATACAATAAACATCAATCCACAGGTAACCGTTCCGACTCTATGAGTTCTGCTCATTCTTTTCTCCATACAACACCCTCCTTTCCAAACTGCTACTGTCCAAAGTGATTTTCATCATCCTGTTGCTGCACATTTTCCGACTGCTGCATTTCTTCTGTCTGATGCACTTCCGTCTGCCTGCTCTCTTCCTTCTCTTCCAGACTATCCAGTTCCTCTTTTTTGCCCTGAATCAGTTTGATTCCGACCCATATAATGGCAATGCCGACAATGGCTCTCGGCACATCTTTGTTGATGATACGGGTGAGTTCGTTAATATATGGGTAAAAAAAGTAATCTCCCACAATATGACGCAGGCATCTGCAAAATGCCTGCCACAGCATATTGACGCCGAGAAGAATTAATATAACGGCAAAAACCTTTCGGTATTTACCCATAAAAAAATCTTTGAGTGAGCTCATATCTTTTTCTCCGAGTCCGAATAAATACTCATCTTCTACCTTATAAAATTCTTCATCACTTAAAGCGCCTAAATTGTTTGCATGGAAAAAACCGTAAACACAGATAACAAAAACGATAAGTCCCATTACACCGATGTTGGAATAAACGGTAATAATTATCACAAGGGCAAACACACTGAGCAGACTCAGTCCCATTTTCATAAAACCAAGATACATTTCCCCCGCACCCGGCAGAAAGGATAAGCAAAATAATAAAAATCTGTTTTTCTTCTTTTTCATATTAATAATCCTCCATTCCGACTAATTTATTTAATTTGTTATTTAATTGACTACAATAGTCATCCATTTTTTCATTGAGCTGATACATAAGATTCCCGTCAAAAATCTGTGACATTTCCTGCACTTGACCTTCCTGCGCTGTCTGTTCCTGTACAGAATACCCTGCCTCTTCCGGCCGAATAGTCTCCGGTGCCATCAGCATAATCGTCAACGCTGCGGCAGTTGCTGCAAATACTTTCACACTGTAGGAAAACAGCCTCAAATTCTTTGTCTGCTTTCTTTTTCGCCGTATCCTGCCAAGAATCTCACTCTTAAACTCTCCGGGGGGATGCAATAGCGGTTCCGCCTCCGTCATGGCAATCAGCTTCTCCAATTCTTCCTCTGAAAGATAGCGGTTATTTTCTATATTGTTCATGCGCTGTTCTCCTTTCTGTAGATTTTGCGGAGCATATCCCGCGCTCTGTAAATCTGCGTCTGTACTGTCTTGATATTCTGCCCTCGCCGTTTGGCAATTTCTTTAACTTCCAGCTCTTCATAATAATATGCCTGCGCAATTTCATTATAAGGCGGTCTAAGGCGTCTGCAATTCATAAGCAGCATTTCCTTTACTTCTTTTTCCATACAGATATTCTCCGGTGTTTCCTCCAATGCAGTATCATTCATGCTGTCCTCTATCAAGAATCCCTCTGTCGGAACGCTTCGCCTGCCGGAGTGCGACATATAATCGATGCACTTGTTTGTCGCTATCCTGCAAATCCATGCCTTGGCATTACCGCCGTCAAAACTTTTCAAATGCTCATATGCAGAAAGAAATGTCTCCTGTGCCAAATCTTCGGCAGCAAAGTAGTCTGTGGTCATCTTATAACAAATGGAAAAAACAAGATTCTGGTAGGAATCAATCAGCGCTGTCAATTGTTCTTCCTTGTGTATATGCCCCGCCCCCTTTCTGCTTTGTGCATCTTCATTTATTAAAACGCTGCAGATCTATGAATATCTTCAACTTTTTATTATTTTTTTAACATAAAACACCGAATCCCTTCAGCATCTAAGTATACTGACGGTTTCCGGTGTTTTCAAAGTTTTTTATCATACAGTATTATTTTCTAAATAAAGACTGGTACGCCTTTGTCTGGAAACGAAGTATTTCTCCTATTCTCCTGTTTTCGCCCGCCTCATATCTCACACTGCCTCTCATTCCATTTATCATATCACGTACCACATTAATCATTTCATTTGACGATATGTTGAATTTTAACTGACTCTCATACAACTCTCTGGCCGCTTTTACCTGCTCTTCAAAGCTGGGCGAAAAAGGCTGTGCCTGAATGACATGATAGCACTCTACCATACTCTTTGTGGACGGACAAGTATATTTCGTATCAGAAAAGAACGATGCTCCCATATCAAAAATCGGACAAAAACGGTATTCCTGTTTTTTTGTATCATACAGCAGCAATATATTGTCGGTATTACGTCCCACATTCATAAAGAAAGCATCCAATTCCAGCATTTTCGTCAGATAAAGTCCGAAATACTCCAGTCCCGTTACATTCTCCACCAGTTCCACTGTATATAAAATCCGCTCTTTTACGTCTGAAATACGCTCCAGCATCCCGGATAACCCAAAACCTGTAAAGTTCTTGGAAAGATGCTCCAACGATATGATTTCCTCCGTCTCTTTTTTGAAATTCTCGCTGCAACATCCACGATAGGTATTCTCTTTATACGAAATCATAACCGGCTCATATGTCACAAATTGCTCTATATTGGAGTGCTGTAACAAACGGGAAACAACTGTCTCGGCAAGACTTTCAAAGCCAAGATTATCCGCCTTATACCAGTAACCATCCTGCTTCCATTTCAGTTGATTCCCTGTAGAAGAGTGCTCCGCACCGGTTACAATATAATCTTTGGAAATTTCCACTGTACTCATCCTTTTCACCCCTTTCACGCCTTAAAGTGTCTTATTTTAATCCACTGCAAATCCTCTGCCATCCTGCCTTCTGTCCGCTCCACAATGGCAAGCGGGTCATATTCCTCTAATTCCAAATCTTCTAAAAGGGTTTCCGACTCTTCCCTGTCCTCCGGAAAACAGCGGCTTCTTAAAAACGCTTCAAAATCCTCCCAATCCGGCTTTGCCTTGATGCCAAACGCCCGATGGAGAATATTATCAGTCTCATTTATGACTTTGATTTTTTTATCGTCGGTATTCACCAAAATAACGCTGCAACAGTCCTCTTCACACATATATTCCATACGGATTGTATAGTCAGTCGCTTTCACATCGCCAAAAGAGCGGTTTAATCTTTCCCATGACTTGACCGTGCCATAATTTTCTTTCTCTTTTTCATTACTCTGATTCAAATAACCTGATAATACCTGCCTGGAAATGCCATATTCCTTTGCTAACGCTGTCACTGTTTCCCCCGCTTCATGACGGCTTTTCAGCTGGCTTACCTGACTTGCGGAAAGCGCCGGTTTTCTGCCTGCCCCACGTTCATTTCTTGCCATATGTACCTACTCCTTTTCCAAATGATTCCTGTTTCCTTCCCCCTACTATAAGAATAAACCGAAAAAACGGAGGTGTCAACAAATTAATTCATCGACATCTCCGTTATTTTGTCCTTTTTTATGCCTATTTTTTCATTTTTGAGTGGAATACAAGACTCGCCAGATATGCAAAAATGAGAGCTGCGCTGCATCCTACCGCTCCATTGGTAAAACCGCCTTTAAATAATCCGATAAAGCCGTCTTTATCAACTGCCTCTTTCACGCCCTTCATCAGAATATTTCCATATCCCATAAGCGGCACACTGGCTCCTGCACCCGCATATTCCATAAACGGTTCATACCATCCGACTGCGCTGATCACTGCGCCAAGACAAACGAGCAGTACCATGATACGTCCGGGCATCATCTTTGTTTTCTCCATCAGAATCTGCACCAGAGCACAAATCGCTCCACCCACCCAGAAAGCATTCACATAATCCATATGCATAACCTCACTGTCATTATTATTTCTATTGGTTATTTTCTGCATTATTTCATATGTTATACAAGCTGAAAAGAAAAATCAGCTGCTGATTTTCTAATTTATCCGAGATAGGCAATTACTTCCACTTCGCACAACACATCTTTCGGAAGTTGTTTTACAGCAACGCAGCTTCTTGCCGGTTTTTGTGTGAAATATTTTTCATACACTGCGTTAAATGCGGCAAAATCTGCCATTTCTGCCAAAAAGCAGGTTGTTTTTACCACATTTTCATAACTTGTTCCTGCTTCTTTTAAAATTTCGCCCACATTCTTCATCACCTGTTCAGCCTGTCCCGTAATATCGCTGCCGGTAATTTCCCCGGTTGCCGGATCAATCGGAATCTGACCGGATGCAAAGAGCATCTTATCTACAATAATTCCCTGTGAATACGGTCCGATTGCTGCCGGAGCCTTGTCTGTTGATACTTTTTTTAACATATGAGTCACCTTTCCTTTCACTCTAACCTAGCTTTGACATAAAAACCTCTTTCGTTTTCAATTACTTCTATCACTTCCCCCTCGCGCTCTAACATTCTTTCACGAAAAGGATAGTTGCCTGACATGGCAAGAGAGGGGTCAATCGTATAATAATAATTACTCGGCAAAACGCCCTCAGTTACCGTAATATGGTCGCCCGCTTTCAAAAGTCCGGGGCGCTCCATTTTAAATTCCATTTCCCGCATTTTCGTTCCTCATGTATCATCATTTCTATCCAAAGGAATTGTTAAAAAAATTTTAACAATTCCTTAAATAATATACCACAACTGCCACTGAAAAGTCTATTCCCTTTACAACCTTTACAAGTAAAACCTTTACAAAGTAAAACCTTTACAAAGTAAAGGGGAAAAATTTATGGACAAAAGGCGCTGCAGATTTTATTATTATAAAGAGTATAAGTTACTGAGAAAGGAGCTTTGTTATAAAATGAATTTCATAGAAAAAAATGCAAAAGGCATCTTATTATGTCTGGTAATCGCCATTCCCTCCTGGTTTTTGGGAAAACAGTTTCCCATCATCGGAGGCGCCGTAATCGCTATCATAGCCGGTATGGTTATCACCTTATTTTTCAAGGATAAAAGCGCATTTGAGAGCGGCATTAAATTTACATCCAAGAAAGTCCTGCAGTGGGCAGTCGTTCTGTTAGGCTTTGGCATGAACCTGACCGTAATCCTACAGACAGGAAAACAGTCTCTTCCTATCATTATCAGTACGATAGCCACATCCCTGATTATTGCTTATTTGTTACATAAAGCTATGCATATTCCGGGAAAAATCTCTACTCTGGTCGGGGTCGGTTCCTCTATCTGCGGCGGCTCCGCCATTGCTGCGACAGCCCCGGTTATTGATGCGGACGATGAAGAAGTTGCACAGGCAATTTCCGTTATTTTCTTCTTCAACGTACTCGCTGCACTGATTTTCCCTACATTCGGCAAGATTATCGGGTTTGCCACCAATACCGGAGAAGCGTTCGGTATTTTCGCAGGAACTGCGGTAAATGACACTTCCTCAGTCACTGCTGCCGCTTCCACGTGGGACAGTATGTGGGGATTAGGCTCAGCGACATTGGATACAGCCGTCACCGTCAAACTGACCAGAACCCTTGCCATTATCCCGATTACGCTTGTACTTGCCATGATGCGTACACAAAAAGAGAAAAAGAGCGGGGAAGCAGGCAAAAAAGTCAGCTTAAAACAGATATTCCCGTTCTTTATCCTGTATTTCGTAGCGGCATCCATCATTACCACCGTCTGCGTCTCTCTCGGCGTAAATGCGGGAATTTTTAACCCTGTGAAAGAATTGAGCAAATTCTTCATTGTACTTGCCATGGCAGCTATCGGTCTAAATACCGATATCGTCAAATTAGTCAAAACAGGCGGAAAACCTATCATCATGGGATTTAGCTGCTGGGTAGGCATCACCGGTGTCAGTCTTTTGATGCAGCACCTGTTAGGAATCTGGTAAACGGAATGCTTTTTCAATTTTTTTGACCTCTCTGTCATAAGTAAAAATTCCGTTTACTTCCTCTTCCACATCGGACAGCTGTGTGTATACACAGGCACACAGCCCGTCCGGTATCTGCTTTTCTATCTGCCGCATACGCTCCCGGTAGGCAGCATTCAAACTCTCCTTTGTCTTGTGTATGCCATATCCGTATAATTTTTTATATGCGCTGTGTTCCGGAATCCGAAGAGAATACCCGCCAAACTCCGACAGCACGGTAGCACGCTCTTTCTCCGGTGAAAACCTGAAACCAAAGAAATAGTGATGAATACTCTGCATACTGCCGCCGTTTTGGTCAAACCAGCCGCTTGCCTGGTCAATCAGACGACTGTTATCACATTCCTTTACAATTTCCGTCATCTCTTTTGCCGAAAACTGTCCCCAGCCCTCATTGAAAATCACCCATACCGCAATGCTCGGGTGGCCTTTTAAAAGCCTTATTGTCTCTTTCATCTCCCGGACAAATTCCCGTCTTCCCGCTTTGTGTGTACGGGACAATAACGGCAGGCAGTTATCTTTTATCGGCAGTCTTTTTCTGGAAAAAAGAGTCGCCGCATAAGTCACAAACCAATGTTTATAGGAAGTGCCGCCATTCACCATATCCTGCCAGACTGTCATGCCGAGTCTGTCACAATGATAGTACCATCTTTCGGGCTCGATTTTAATATGTTTCCGCAGCATATTAAATCCCATTTTCTTCATTTCCAAAATATCGAATATAAGCGCTTCGTCGGAAGGCGCTGTATATAAGCCGTCCGGCCAGTAGCCCTGATCGAGTACACCGTTTTGAAACTGTACTTTTCCGTTCAGACAAATACGTGGAATATCGTCTTTATCTATCTCGATGTTGAAAGTCCTGAGTGCAAAATAGCTTTCCGCCCTATCGTCTCCCATGATTACCGTAAAATAATACAAATACGGTTCTTCGCAAGTCCATGCTCTGACATGTGACAGCGGTATTTCTATCTCCTGATTGGATGTGCCGTCCGCCTGCGCTATAATGTCTGCCTTACCCGCATCTGCCTTTCCTGTACTGCTTTCCTCTGCTTCCCCTGACGGCAGATTCTGATATAACGCCGGTTTTCTGATTTGGATTGTGACAGGCATGTCGGAATCTGAACGAATAATTATCCGCACTTTTTCCTGTCGTAAATCCGGCTCCGTAATAATTTCCGCTATGTAATCGGACGGCACATACTCCATCCATACACTCTGCCAGATACCACTCTGCGCAGTATAGAACATACCGCCCCGCTTTAATTTCTGCTTTCCCCTTGCATGATAGGAGGTATCACTTACATCCCGCACGGCAATCAGAAGTTCTGCTTCCGTGTTCTCTATATACTCCGTAATATCCGCCGAAAAGGGCAGATAGCCGCCCATATGCCTTGCCGCCTCTTTGCCGTTGACATAGACCCTGCATGTCTGGTCCACCGCTCCAAAGTGCAGTATCAGCCGGAATCCGGCGCGCAGTCTGTCAAAATCAACCGAAAGCGCCCTATGATACCACAAATATTCATCCGGCATAAGCTGCCTTTTCACGCCGGAGAGTGCGCTTTCCGGTGAAAAAGGAACCAGAATCTTACCGTCATACTGCTCCGGTCTTTTGAATTTCTTCGTAATGGCATATTCCCAATAGCCATTTAAGTTTACATAACTTTCTCGTTGTAACAGGGGACGCGGATATTCCTGCAAAACGTGATTACAGTCGATTTCCTTTCCCCAGCGGGTGTATAGTTGTTTCATGGGCGTTTCCTCTTTATATAGACTTTACTTTTATAAATCAAACTCTTCTGACAGAAACTGTCCGAATGTGCGAAATGCACACTATTTAGAATTCCTTTGATGAATTAATCATAAAAGAAAGCTAACCATTTGTCAATCTTTTTTAAACGAATTTATCTAAACTTATCTTTACTCTCTCTCCTTCATAACATTTTCAAAACACCCCTTTATTTCTTTTCCTCTATATGAAAACCATTACCACCAAAAAACTCCCGGATATCGTCTATCTTCACCGTTATCCAACCCTGCCATACTTCACCTTTTCCATTCTCCAGCCAGCCGGGATTTTCTGCTTCATAATCATAATAAGCAAGCCGTATGTGCAGTTCATCTCCAGTTATATAATAGTCTGCTGCCTCCAGATTACGGAATAATATACTGTCTGAATATTGTGCAATCATTTCCCGGGTTTTTGCCTCCCCCTCTTCCCTTGTATAGGAGAGCTTGGTAAGATTTCCTTCCACTTTTCCTTCAGCCTGCAGCCAGTCAACAAAATAACGGCAGTCTAAATAAAAAATATCCCCTACAGAGTCAAACTCCTGCTTATCTCTATCTTTCCCTTTCCATCTGCTGTACCATTCCACTGCTATCTCCTCACTCACCGTATTGAAGCCGTTCATATCCGCTTCTATCCGCTCCATGATATCATGATAGCCGTAATCCCGGCTCTTCTGTGTCTGTTTGCACAAAAGATTCCCCGCATCCCATTCGATATACCGTATCTTCCCCTGAAAAGCTCCCTTGTACCCTTCTTCTACCGTATCTGTTACCGTCATCCACTCACTATTGTCCTTGCCGCAGTATTCATAGGGCATCAGAAAATCAAGCACTTCCAGTTCCCCGAGCCTGTCCTTGGAAAAACTGCTTTTATGCCCTGTAAACCATTGTCCCAGTATGTTCTTACAGATGAAATCTTCCTTGCTGTCTTCTACTTCCTCCCATGTGATTCCATACTCCGCTAAAGACTTTTCAAAATATTCCTGATAACTCATATCCCGTATCTCATCCGGCATACAGGCGTCGCCATAGATATACAGCTTCTTATATTCCATGCTGTATACGATTCCTATTCTAAGCGGCGTTCCTTCTTTCACCTGCCAGTATAGGCGGACTGCATCATATCCTCCCGCCGTGATATGTTCCGCCTCTTCCATCACCGTATTTTTTTCCTCTATCATTTCATCAAAAACATTTGTTATTTCATCAAAGGCATTTCCGGCAGCCTGATTGCTCTTATTTATATATGCGAAGATACCTTCTCCGGCTGCCAGAACAATCAATAAAATGACAATAATCCGGACCGATATCCATAGTTCTTTCTTCTCTACCATTTCTCCACCTTCAAAAACCTTTCTATATCATCCGTCTTTACGGTCAGCCAGCCTCTCCACAAGTCGTTACCGTTCTTTACAAACGCCGGTTCCTCCGCTTCATAATCCCAGTAGGGGAAACGGATATGCAGATACCCCGGCTCAATATAGAATTCGCAGTTTTCCAATACCGTCTTCATCTGTTCTTCCGGGAAATTCTTCAGCATCTTCTTCGTCTTCCTGCACCCGGTTTTCCAGTCCGGAGAGATTCTTAACAGATTTCCCTCCGCCTGTCCGCTGCTCTTCATCCATTCGATGAAGTCATCATTTATCTCTATTAAATCTGACAGTTCACAGTCCTTTCCATCTATCTGCACTACAAACCGCGAAGCTCCGGTATATCGCCCGAAAACTTCGTCTGTAAGCATAAACGGAATATTACCTAAGACCATATGAATCAGTCTTTCGTTATCATATTGAACCTCCTGCTGAATCGTCTGCTGAATGCAGAGTATGCGGTCAGTTTCTAACCATGTAGTATAGCTTACTCCCTGCTCATCCGCTTCTGTCCTTTCCACTTCCCTGTCGGGCATACCGCAGTATTCATAGGGCATCCGGTAGTCTATGATTTCAAACTCTCCCAGATTGTCCATGGAAAACCAACTCATTCCATTATCCAGATAACTCCCTATTATAACGTCATACAGAAAGTAGTCTTTATAATCTTCCAGTTCTTCCCAGGACATTGTCCCATCCTTTTTTGTACCTACAGCATATCCTCGATAAATATAGAGCTTTTTAACACTTTCATAATAGGCAAAGTTAAAACCCCCCACCATCTCTCCTGCTTCATCATAAATATCAAAACGTATATATAAAGGCGCAGCTTTGGTCAATTCTGATGAATCAACATAATAATAAAGTATGTCCGAAGAAATATTTCCTTTAATATGCTTGTATTCCATACGCACATAGTATTCATGAGGGCTATAATCTTTGAAATTACAAATGTTAGCGGATTTCCTCAATAATTCAGCTTTATTCATTACCATTTCATCAAAAACATTTTGAACAGACTCCCTCTGAGACTGCTCCGCGAACTTTCTCACGGACCGTCCCACAAGATGTTCCGGTTCAATTCGAGCTAAAATTTGGGGCAATATCAGCAATCCCAGACATACACCCAGAAAAATAGTACAAAACTTGCATATCCCTCTTAACATTTTATACCTCCCGCACAAACTTCCATGCCGTTTCTCCGCCTTCTAGTTCCTTATCTTCCGTATCCCAGCCCTCACTCCTTGGAAACAGCTTTTCATTCTGCACATTTCTTCTGCACCAGGGGCTGTTTTCATCATACGTTTCTCTCCAATCTTCTTCTGCCAGTTTATCGCTAAGCTGCCATTCTCCGTCCTTGAACGTATACCTCATATAGGTATCATCATCCGGGTAATAGAGAATAAGAGATGATAACTCTTCACTCCAGAATGGACCGTACATATAATCTGCTAAAGGTTTGGATTCATACATTAACTTTTTCTTATTCCAAATGAGAAAATGTAAAGCCGTACCATAGCCAAGATACCTGTTTTGTTCGCAAAAAGAGCAGAGTATCACATCCGGGAAACCGTCTCCTGAAATATCTTTCAGCCAGTGCACTTCCTCCATCGTAATCGGATAACCCGTAATTACCTGACTAGCTATTGTATTTCCATTCTCATTCTTTACCACTAATTGATAATCCGCGTTGTTTCCATAGACATCCGAACCATAATAAGCCGGACTGATTCTCTCGAACGCTGCGAAATAACTTGTTCCCTCATAGGTAATGCTTTCTTCCCAAACTGTTTCCGGCAGCGCCAGCGCTGCTTTCGGCGGTTCTGTCACTACTTGCTCTATGTCAGGATCAAGTTCTAAAACATCCTCTTTTTTCCATGAAAAACACAAGGGAACGGTTAGTTCCTGTACGCCCTCTTCTTCGTTGTTTTCATATTTGATATGAATTGCAGAAAAATCTTCTATCCTGATATCCAATATCTTGGAAAATTCATTTTTTAAATAAATGTTTTTTCCTTCCTCAGCGTCATTTATCACAATCCATTCTCCCTGATACCCCCACAACAGCTGTACATCCATGCTCGCATCCATAAGGTAAGCCTTCATGTACCCGCCTAAATAAACGATATTACCATCTGAAAAAATGCTTCCCTCATTTGTTTTTGCTGTTTCCTTTCTCACGTATTTCGTTATCGTGTCTTCCCCTATCGTAACCTCTATGGTTTCCCACTCTCCTTCAGAGTATATCTCAGGAAATAACTTTACGGCTTCCTTATTGTTTCGTGCCCAGATACTACCTCCATCCTCCTCATACATCGGCAGCAGCTCATCCACAAGTTCCCATTTCATATCATGAAAAGAATACATTTTCATAGTCACATCCTGATACAACATTTCATATAAAATAACAACCGATTGTTCCTCATTCCATATCGGCATTTTCGTCTCTGCCAACCTTATAGGCAGGCTGACAGCTTCGTACGCTTTTGTCTCTGCATTCCACATCAAAAACTCAAGGTTTGTACCATCGCTTTGGGAAGTTCCTGCACAGAAAGCAATATCCGGTAAACCATCCCCCGAAAAATCTCTAACCCAATATACATCTTCATATGCTATCGGATAATTTATCATCGCCTGCTCTGCGAGGATATTATCATCCCCATCCTTGAAGGTAAGACAGTAATCCGCGAATAGCTCCTTTTTCTCATTCGAACTTTTATAGGCAAAACTTGTCCTCTCAAATGTTATCTCATATGTACCGCTTTCACAGCCTATCTTTTCACTCCATATCAGTTTTGGCAGTTCCTCTGCTGCTTTACTGATATTTCCCTGTGCTTCTGTCAGAATTTTTCTTTGTATTCCGGTAATTTCACATAACGGATTATCACGGGTCGGAAAACTCACCGGAATAGAAGCCGCCTGTATACGGTTATGGATCATATCTTTATAACTGATAAAGATGTTACCGTCATCTTCCAGTTCCATCTTATAAACTTCTTCATAAATATCCGGCAGATAAAGCGTTTCGCCGCTGTCCAAATCGTCTATTGCAAGATAACTTCCCTTATAAGAGATATCTAATATGTCAGATGATGTACGGTAGGCTATAATATGATTCCCCAAATCAATGACACTATTGTCAGCTAACATATCTCTTCTGCTTTGCGCTTCGTCAACGGAGTCGTTTCCTAATATCAGTACATCCAGACAGATGATAATGAATCCGATGAGAATCCCAATGCGTATCTTTTTATCCAAAGTTATCTACCTCCACTTGAGAAATGTATAGTTCATCTGAAATTTTCTATAAGATAATTTCTACGAGTATACTATAAACCATCAATGCATCATTTTTGCATCATAAATGCATCATTTTTGCATCATATTTTTATAATAAAAGAAGGAAATAACATAATTAAAATGCTATTTCCCTCCTTAAAAGAAAAAGACGTATGATTTTCATACGCCTTACATTATTATAATTAATTTAAGCTTTCTCCAGCACCACCCCATGCGAAATTCCCGGAATACTCTGTCCTTCGTTGAAACTCGTCTTACTAAGAAGCGCACCTGTCGGAAGAAATAACACTCGTTTCCATACACCCTCTTCTATTTTCTTCAAAATATAAGCGGAGAGTACAACCGCTGAACAACCACATCCGGAACCGCCCGCATTTGTATTTTGCTTTGTACTGTCGAAAATCTCTATACCACAGTCCATATGCTGTTTTTTAATATCAATGCCCTTTTCTCCTAACAGCTCAAACAGGAGTTTCTGTCCTACAACACCCAAATCACCCGTTATGATTTTATCATAGTCCTCCGGGGTTCTGCTGAAATCTTCCATGTGCTGTCTGATGCTGTCCGCTGCAGCAGGCGCCATACACGCGCCCATATTCATAGAATCCTTTATCCCGTAATCCATAATCTTTCCAAATGTTACACCTGTTATTTTTGCATATGCCTTTTTCCCGACAGGAATTTCAGCAGCCAGCAAAAAAGCGCCACTGCCTGTCACCGTCCAGGTTGCGGAAAGTGGACGCTGATTGCCGTAAGCAAGCGGAAAGCGAAATTCTTTTTCGGCACTGGCAAAATGGCTGGAAGTGACACAGGCTGCTTTACCTATAAAACCGCCTGCTATCATCGTACTGCCAACTGCAATGGATAAACCGCAGGTGGAACATGCGCCGTAAAGCCCTACGTGGGGCGTGGAAAAAGACGCGAGTCCAAAACTGCTTGCAATTGACTGTCCCAGCAAATCTCCCGCAAAGATTAACTCTATTTCATCCTTTTTCATATTTTCTTTTTGCAGTAAAATCTGCAGCGCTTCCTTTTGCAGGGTACTCTCTGCCTCTTCCCATGTCTCGGCGCCGAACATATCATCCTGTCCAACTTTGTCAAACAGTTTGCCCATAGGTCCCTGTCCCTCTTTACTTCCGACAATAGAAGCGCTATTTATGATATAAGGTGTATTCTTAAATTGAACGCTTTGTTTTCCCAACATTTTAGGCTCTCCTTTTCCTCCATCACCCCAAAATAGAGCAATGTGCAATCTCTGTTTTTGAAGTAGTATGTACAAAATAAGCCTGAAATATGCGTTGATTACCTATAGAAAAATATTGAAAACCGAATATTGTCATAAAATAAAGACCTGCTTCAACTCCGAAGTAAAATCCGGACTTTCACTACATACGGAAACTTTATATCTGATATCTTCCGCGCTGTGCTCCGGCATAGTATATTCTTTCATAAAATAAGTCTTTTCATTAACATTGTGATGCAGTGAGATAGTGCCCTCATCCTCCATAACAACCGCAAACTCTTTAAGCGGCAGTGACATCCCAAACCCTGTCACCTTTAAAAAGCTTTCTTTCATCGTCCAAATACGGAACATCCTGTCTTCCTGTTCCCCGGCAGAAGCTGCTTTCCGTATCCACTCAAGTTCCTCTTCTGCAAAAAAACGCTCCGCCAGACGCGATTTCCCGCTGCGCACCCATTCAATATCGCTGCCGCTTTCCACCTCTCCGATACTGCATATGGCAAAGTCACCGGAATGGGAAAGGGAAAAATGTATCTCCGGATAATAACGAAAAACAGGTTTTCCCTGTTTCTCCAAGTCATATTCCATGCTCCGCTCTTCGAGTCCGTAGGTTTTCAATGCCGCATTTAAAGAAAGAGCCGCCCCAAGGCTCCTGTTTTTATCCTTTTTATGCTTTAAAAGCGCAATTTTCTGTCTGCGGTAAGGAGATACCTCCTGCAGAGCCTTGTCAAAGGCGCTCTCACTCTCCAACTGCCTGACATCCATTATATAGGTTTTAATCATATTCGTCCTTACACGTCCTCTTCCATAAAACAGTCTTCGCAAATTTGATACGGATAATCCCAAGATAACGGCTTCCCGCATATTTGGCATTTTTTCTCAAATTGCTGCTTATTTTCCTGTAATAGTGTGCCGATAGCATGCTGCGTTGCTTCTCTGTTGGCTTCCAGTTCCTGTCTGTCAATAAACCAGTTCATTCTGCCTGCAAACTGGCTGTATAAATCCAGTTTCTTATAATAAGATTCCATTTCCTCCAGAGAAATGTCTTCGGAATCATTCTCCGAATGCGTCGGATACGGCGGACATTCCTGTTCATCCATTGGATTCTCGCAATATTTCAGCCAAAGCTTTATGACTTCCTTATCCCCTATATCAAAAGGGCAGGTAATCAGGGAAAGTAACAGTTTCTTATCTTTTCTGCATTCATCCGCTTTTCTATAATTTTTCAGATAGCGGTACTTCCTGACACTCTCCGCCATAGAAACCTTATCATACAGTGCCGTACCACCCGCTTCTTCCCAAACTGAGATAATTTCATCCAACTCCATATTGATATCCAAAAGCAGCTCCGGAAACCCGATTCTTGCCTTTTTCAACGGCTGAAAAGGTTCCTGCAGCTTTTTTCCGATATATCCTATATCCAGCGTGGACTGTACATAGCCGGTATCATAAAATCCGTATCGCCCCGCGCGTCCGGCAATCTGTCGTATTTCCTCTGCTTGAAGACGACGTTTGGAGGTGCCGTCAAACTTAATGGTATTCATGAAAATAATTCTCCGGATTGGCAGATTAATGCCCATACCGATAGCGTCGGTAGCAACAACCACTTCATGAATTCCCTCTGCAAAGAGCCGTACCTGCTCTTTTCTTGTTTTAGGCGGCAGATTTCCATAGATAACACTTGCTTTTATTCCTTTTGCCTCCAAAGCTGCCGCAATGGCAAGGACATTTTTCTTGGAAAAAGTAATCAGAGCATCTCCTTTTTCCACATCCTTATTCATATCATATTTATCCGGTATAAATTCCAGCTTCGTATTTCGTTCATGATAAACAAGGTCATACGTATCTTCACAGCGGGTAATCATTTGGATAAGCAGTTTTTCCGCAACAGGAGATGCGCAGATATGAATCTCTTCCGCACGAACTCCAAGAATCGCCCTTGTCCAGTAGCTTCCTCTGTTTTCATCCGCAATCATCTGTGCCTCATCAATCACGGCAATATCATATATTTCTTTTAAATCCAGTATTTCAATCGTCGATGCCTGACAAAATGCACCCGGTGTATGAATCTTTTCCTCACCCGTAATCATACTGCAAGGCACTTCCGCCGCCGTCATTGTATCATATACCTCCAAAGCAAGCAGACGCAGAGGTCCAAGATAAATACCCTGATATGCCTGTTTTAAACGCTGCAGCGCCTGATAGGTCTTGCCACTGTTAGTCGGACCGATATGCAGAATAAAATGCCTGTGCATACCACGTGCTTCCGGATATTGCTTCTCCGGCTCCGCCTCCATCAATTCCTCAATCCGTTTACCGACCATTAACTGCATATAATCGTCTTTGTATATTTCATACAGGGACTTTTCCTGAAGCATCTCACAAATATCGTCCATTTTCAGAATTTCATCAGCCGACGCCGAAGGCGCCATCATATGCAGAAAAGACAAATCAAGCTGTATCAGTCTGCGCATGACTCTCTGATATTTACCGGTCAGCTTATAATCACGGTTAGAAACCGTATAGCCGACAGCCGCGACTCTTTTGTGAAGTTCCCCCATATCGTTTAATATCTGATGAGCTTCCTGTTTCTTTTTTCTGGCAATCCGCCGCTCCAGTTGTTTGATATTGTGTTCGCTGCCTCTAATATATTTTTTCTCTTTGGAATACGGTATTTCTAAAAAAGCCTTATGGTATATCTTCCAAGCTCTTTCAATCTCCTCGTTCGTTACTTTTTCCATCTTAAAAACCATGCCTTTTTCACACTTTATTCCGTCGGTCTTTGATAAAACCTGCCAAATAATTCTTCCGTTCTTATTGCATTCACAAAAGCGCTCGCATCCGCCTCTTTGACTGCGCGGACAACCTCTTTACTCTCCTCTCTGGACACTACGGAATAGACAACATCCCTTTCGCAGTGTTCGTAAGAGCCTACTCCTTCCATAATCGTAGCGCCGTGCTGACTTACGGCATTGATTGCTGCACATACATCTTTCGGCTTGTTAGTAACAATAAATAACGTCTGTTTTTGATATCTCTTATACAGCGTATGCAAAACCTGCGTTGACGCAAACTGATAAATAATGGAGTACAACGCTTTGTCCCATCCGAATAAAAGACCGGCAAGGGATATAATAACAGCATTGATACCAAGTATGAGATTCCATGACTCGACACCTTTTTTTTCAGACAAATAAATTGCCAGAAAATCCGTACCGCCTGTCGTGGCATTCATCATCAAGCACATACTGATGGCAACCCCGCTGATCATTCCCCCGAAAATACTGATTAACAAAGTATCATAAGTAATGATATAAGCCGGTATAATATCCGTCAGCACACTGTTTAGTACAATCATCAGACAAGAATATAAGGTAAATTTCTTCCCTATAAACCGGAATCCAATATAGATAGGAAGCATATTTAACAACAAATTGACTACCGTATATGGGATTGTAACATGAAGAAAGTTTTCAAAAATTGCCTGTATCAGAATCGTTAATCCCATAACCCCGCCCGGATATAAACCGCCTGTCCGTACAAAAGTCTTCGTATTTACCGCCATAATCACAGACGCAATACAGATGACAATAATCCGCTTTCCGTCTTTTTTCAAATCAAAAGTCATTTTAATAGCCCTACCTTTCTCTCCCCTGCGATTTATGT
This sequence comes from uncultured Bacteroides sp., assembly GCA_964554405.1. Classification (GTDB taxonomy): domain Bacteria; phylum Bacillota; class Clostridia; order Lachnospirales; family Lachnospiraceae; genus UBA3282. The sequence goes on from CAZKOR010000035.1 coordinate 23,729, forward strand.
CTGTATACAATTTGACATTTACATTATCATACCATATTCACAGAAAAAGGGGAATCAAAAGATTCCCCTAAAAACTTTAATTTCAATAACGCATGTCACTTATTTTCTCTTTGACAATACTTCCGCTTCATACTTCTGAACTGCTTCAAACCAGCTCTTATCCGCAATTACACCGCATTGTCTGCAGTATTCTTCCCAGATATCACCAAACGGATATGTCTTAATATCCTCCTGTAATACCATAAGTTCTGTCATACGGTTCTCATCCTGCAGCTTTTTCAATTCCGCATTCGGTGTGCAAAGAGCGGAAAGCAAAGCTTTCTGCCAGCTGCGGAAGCCGACTGTCCATGCAGAAATACGGTTAATGCCTGCATCAAAATAATCAAGCGCCATATAAACGCGGTTAAGTGCATCGTTTCTGACAATCTCTTTTGCCATCTCTTTTGTTTCATCATCAAATAAAACAACATGGTCGCTGTCCCAACGTACCGGTCTGGTAATATGGAGAGCAATTTCCGGGAAATAGCAAAGCAGTGCAGGAATCTTATCCGATACTACTTCTGTCGGATGATAATGACCGTTATCCATAAGCGGCAGACAGCCATCGTGTGTTGCAGCAAACATCAGCGTAAATTCCGCACTTCCTGCCGTATAAGACTCTACACCGATTCCAAACACTTTAGATTCCACACACGGTTTTACAAGATTTTTATCAAATGGCTCTGACAATATCTGCTCAATGGAATCTTTATAACGCATTCTGGGACCCAGGCGGTCAGCCGGAATATCCTTGTAACCATCCCCTGTCCAAATATTCATAACACATGGTATTCCAGTCTCTTTTGCAAAATATTCGGAGATACGGATACATGCTTTACCATGCTCAATCCAGAATTTTCTTGTCTCTTCGTCAGGGCTTGATAAAGTTAAACCGTCTTTTACTTTATCATGAGAGAAGAAAGTCGGGTTGAAATCAATTCCCATATTCCTCTCTTTCGCGAATTCTACCCATTTTGCGAAGTGCTTCGGTTCAATCTTATCACGGTCAACATACTCTCCGTCTTCAAAAATAGCATAACTTGCATGTAGATTTAATTTTTTCTTACCGGGCATCAACTCTAATGCCAATGACATATCAGCCATCAATTCTTCCGGTGTTCTTGCTTTTCCCGGATAATCTCCCGTTGTCTGGATACCTCCCGTCAAAGGGCCGTCATGGTCAAACCCCGTTACGTCATCTCCCTGCCAGCAATGCAGAGAAACCGGCGCTTCTTTCAATGTCGCAATCGCCTTGTCCGTATCCACGCCTGCTTTTGCATACATTTCTTTTGCTGCTTCGTATCTTTCTTTCTGTGTCAT
>CAZKOR010000036.1:0-24623 GCA_964554405.1 uncultured Bacteroides sp.
CATTCGTATTTTAAAAATGGGGAAACTCAAATAAAATGTAACATACAAATTGTATAAAAAAACTCTTCTTTCCATTGCTATATAATTAAAGCAGTTGTAAAATGAGCATTATAAAATATTTTTGATTTCATACAGCATAAAAGAGGACAGCTATGAACACAATTCTCCGCGATATATTTCGTGCAATTCACGAAGGAAAATGGGTAAGCATCGAATACCACAATAGAGAAGAGCAAAATACAAAATATTGGATTGGCATTCGTAATATAGATGTCAAAAACCGCACTCTGGCAGTAGATGGTTTTCATCTTGGTCAATATACAGTAGAAGCTTTTGATAGAATAAAAATAGATTCAATTCTGTCATCAAAAATTATAGAGGGCTCTTATTATCCTATCAACGACTCTCTGGTTAATGATATATACTTAAATCCTCATAAATATATCACTATTTTTGATAATACGGCAAACTTAAAAATACTTGGATATCTCGAGATGTGTAATCGTCTCGATTCAGTACCATACAAGTCTGATTTCAATTTAGTTCAGTATTTGGATCATGACAATATCGCTGGCGATCTATATCAATTAAGTCCACAACAATTTCGGGAAATTGTATTGAATTTTCAATACCAAACAGAAAATAGCGTACGTACAGATGGCAGTTTGCAAATAAAACAACTCGCAATGAACGTCCTCAGCATCCATATGGCTAAAGGATTGTATGTACTGGCTTATCGTAAGTTGAATTTAGATGTAAAACAGCGTGCATTAAGACCAGACGACGAAATCACAATCTGCACAGAGTTTACCATAGATGGAGTGAAACAAAGTATCCGCAGATTTTTAGATGGCGATGAATATGAACTTCTCTCTGATTTCGAGACAAATCAGGAAAAAATTAAAAACTGTATCACAAAACGTATTAGGCGGGGCGGCAGCAACGTGGATGATATGCCATATATTATAGGCTTAGAGATGGATATTGCCTTAGACTTACACAAAGAATATCAATCTATTATAAAAATATATCAGGAAGAAAAAGTTCCAATACCGATTAAAGCTTTTTTTGGGGATCTACTCGAACACCCAAGGAATAGCGTCACTTATCCCATTACATTAATTAATCAAAAAATTAATATGGATCAATTACTTGCAATCCATAATGCCATGAAATATCCTGTGGCATATATTCAGGGACCTCCCGGAACCGGAAAAACAAATACAATTATTAATACGATTGTGACAGCTTTTTTTAATGAACGTACAGTGCTATTTGCATCTTATAACAACCATCCGATTAACAGTGTTTATGAGAAATTATCAGATTTGAAGTATAAAGAAAAGACTATCCCATTTCCGATACTACGCTTGGGAAATAACGAAAAAGTCAAAGAGGCATTAATTACTATAAAAAGACTCTACGAAAGTGTACTGAATGTACAGATATTTGAACGAACCTTAGACCGAAACAAGGACGATAGAAAGAAACGTGCAAAGCGATTATCAGAGATGTTAAAAAGATATGAGGATCTTTTAGATTTAAGGGAACGGGAAGAAACTATTAATCGAATGCTTGATTTTGAAAAGAAAAAGGGCACGTCTTTTCAGATGATGTCTTTTGAAGAAGACTTAGCAACCAGACAACGTAATCAAATCAGCAATAAGATAAAAGAAACAGGAGTGATATCTGAAAAAGATGCTATGTCACTTCTGGATGATGATATAGAAGAATTAAAAAAATATCTTTATTATACTTCTGCAAGCTATATTAAAAAAATTGGCACACCAAGATACTCTGACCTGAGAGAAATTTTAGAGATTGGAGATAATCAGAAGCAGGTAGAAGCTTTTTCAAAATATTTAGGCCAGAAAGAAAATATTATTAAACTGCAGAAAATTTTCCCGATTATAGTCACAACATGTATTTCAGCGCATCGCCTGGGTGAGCCTGCGCCTATGTTTGACATGGTCATCATTGATGAAGCAAGCCAATGTAATGTCGCGATGTCGTTAGTACCAATTGTGAGGGGCAAAAATCTTATGCTTGTAGGAGACCCACAACAACTCAATCCTGTTATCCTTCTGAACGAATTAACAAACAAAAAACTGAAGAAACGTTACATGATTTCTGATGAATATGACTATCGAAAGAATTCCATTTATAAGACTTATCTTGCGTGTGATGCTGTCAGTGATGAAACATTACTTCATAATCATTATCGCTGTCACAAACGCATTATAGAATTTAATAATCGGAAATATTATAATTCGCGCCTCAACATTATATCAGCGAGCAAAGAAGAACAGCCGCTTGTATATATGGATATGAGTGAAGATTTTTCAAATTATAAAAATACTGCTCCTTCTGAGGCACGCGAGATTGCGAAGTATGCCGCTCTAAATCGAGATAAAAATATCGGAATCATTACACCTTTTGTAAACCAGAAGAAATTGATTGATGAGGAACTGCAGCGGGCTAACATAACAAATATAACTTGTGGAACTGTACATGCCTTTCAGGGAGATGAAAAAGATGTTATTTTGTTTTCTACGGCAATTACTGATCAAACACAGGCAGGTACTTATGAATGGCTCAAGAATAACAAGGAACTGATTAATGTAGCAACTTCAAGAGCCAAAGACAAACTTATAATATTGTCCAGTAGTAAAAATTTAGAACGTCTGCACCAAAAAGACGGTGAAGATGATTTATATGAACTTGTACAATATGTCTGGTCTAATGGCACATCGGTAGTAACACCAAAGCAGGCGGCATCCAGAGCTTTAGGTGTGAAACCGTTCAGCAGTGCTACAGAGGAGGCTTTTTTAGAAAATCTCAACCATGCACTGGAAAATATATGGCTGACACAGAGCCGCTATGCTGTACATAAAGAAGTGGCAATATCTCATGTATTTGACAGCAACGAAAATTATAATGACTTATTTTATAATGGTAGATTCGACTTTGTGGTATATGAGAAGCAGGGAAAGCAAGAAATCCCTATTTTAGCAATTGAACTTGATGGAAAAGAACATTTTGATAATGAAGTGGTAATTAACAGAGACAAAAAGAAAAAATCCATTTGTAATGAACATAATTTGCAATTAATTCGTGTGGAAAACTCATATGCCAGAAGATATAATCATATCAAAGAGATTTTAATTAATTTTTTCTCTGTTGCGCATTAACTTTGCGAACAAACCCGGAAAGGACACAAATCATGAATCAGGAAAAAAATATATCAGATGTACAAAGAACAGGCATTTTAATGACACTGCTTGCTGCGGCGTTTATCACTTCCATGTCAACCACCGTAACGGGAAATATGATACCGAATTTCACGGCATTTTTCGGGGTTTCTTCAAACCTTGCGCAGTGGCTGACAAGCGGTGCAACTTTAATTTCTGGAATCACCATCCCAATCACGGCGTTTTTAATTAAGCGGGTACCGAACAAAGTATATTTCTTTTCTGCAATGACAGCATATACATTGGGTTCCTTAGCGGCGTTTTTGGCTATTAATTTTCCTATGCTGCTTGTAAGCCGTCTGGTTCAGGCAATAGGCTGCGGGATGCTGTTATCGTTTGCACAAATCGTTTTATTAAAACTTTATCCGAAAGAAAAACACGGCACTATTATGGCGGCATACTCTATGGCTGCTATGGTTTCCTCCGTTGTAGGTCCGACTTATGCAGGTCTAATTATGGATACTTTTGGCTGGCAGGGGGTATTCGCATCACTGTTTATCATAGGCGTTCTAATTATTTTAAGTGGAATTGTGTTTATGAAAAATGTGACGGATAAAGAAGATGCGGAACTGAATATTCCGTATATTGCGCTTTCCTCCTTTGGATTTGCAGCATTTCTTATCGGCATTAGCAATATAAGCGGAGGACTTTTCTCCTTAAAGAGCGGCGGTTTGATACTTGCCGGAATTGCACTGCTGGCTGCTTTTTCCGTTTTACAGTTAAAATCGGAAAACCCTATGTTAAACTTGCGCGTATTTAAAAACCCGGCTTTCAGGATTGCGGTAATACTCAGTCTTTGTATGTATCTGATTGCCATGGGAAATGCAATGGTTTTACCTATTTTTACAAAGTCGCTATGCGGTTTCTCCGATACGACCTATGGCGTTGCAACGATTTTCGGTTCTCTTTTATCAGTCGCTGCCGCACTCTCTGCCGGAAAAATATATGATAAACTGGGTATTAAACCTATGTTTATCGCAGGCACCGGGTTGTTTGCCGCATTTTCAGTCATGGGACTGTTCCTTTCACTGGACACATCCATTCTGTACATAGCTGTCATATTTGCATTCCAAAGTGTTGCCATGTCAACATTAAACTCACCGACTACAGCAATGGCGCTAAGCGGTCTTGAAGGCAAAGAGCGCGTTGACGGCAGCGCGATTTATAACACGCTGCGGCAGATTTCAAGTTCTCTTGCCTCAACGCTCTCCGTTCTTATCTTTACGCTTATGGGCAGCAATCTTTCGGCTGTTCATATTGTATATACCTATTATTTAGTTGTAACAATTGCAATTGCCATAGCATCTGTTTTATATCTGAAATCAATGAAGAGGCTGAGTTAGACGTACTTCTATTTTCATTGAGTTTTCCTCTTCTTTCAGATTTGCTATACCGCCCTATTCCACCCTTTTTGCCACCACTACAAACCGCCCGTCTGTCACATGATAAGCGCAGGTGGATAACGTCAGAAGAGTATCGCCGAATGAAGCCTCAACTCCTGTATCATACAAAGAAAGTTCTTTTATATTATTATAAAAGTCTTCAAATTCCTCTTGGTTTTCCGCTTCGTAAAACTGATAATATTTAAAAATCTCATCTTCTTCCTTATAAACCTGAGAAGGAAATACTGCTACGATCTCATAGCTGCGTTTCTCATAAAGGGTATCAAACAAAATCACCGGATGTTCCAAATAAAAACTTTCCTGCCCATATAAGTCCAGTTCTCCAAACATGGAGCCGTCTTTCATATTGTGCCCATATATAACAAAATTAGTTCCTGTATCAACATCGGCTCTTTCACGTACATACAAGCACCCGTATTTACTCTCTTCTCCATAAAAATCATGATGTAAATAATATTCGTCATCCCCGCATTGCATAACAGGATAATTTATCTGTGTGCCCTCTATGGAAAGCCATCCTATCATATCACTGTTTTCCTCATACAGCACTTGATATTGTGCCAGCATGACAGGCTCTTCTGTCGCTTCCGGTTCTTCCGGCTCTTCCAATATTTCTGTCTGCTGCGGCTCTGTCTCTATTTTCTCCGGTTCCGTTACAGGTATTCTTTCTTCCATATGTGTCTCTGTCAGTTCTAACAGTTCGCTCTGCTGCGCCCTATGTTTTAAAGACGCAATGTATGCCTGACCCAGTTGAATCAGGCATACAATCATGATGAAAAGTAATATTATTCTTATGTATCGTTTCATCCTTTTATATTTCATAGATTTCATTCCGTTCTGCTGCAGCTTTTAACATAAACCTGCCGTTTTGCACTCTTTTAATTTCTCAATCACTTTAATCTGCTGCGGACATGCTCTTTCACACTGACCGCATGCAATACAGTCCGAAGTGCCTCCTGCATTTGCTGTTGCCTGCGCGTATGCCTGTTTTCCTTCTTCTAACTGCCCCCAGATAAGCTGCTTATTTCTTGCCGCAAAAATCTCCGGAATCGGGATTTTTTTCGGACACCCTGCCGTGCAGTAATGGCACGCCGTACAAGGAATGGACTTTATACCGTTAATAGCTTCCTGCGCTTTTTGAACGGCTGCCTGCTCTTTCTCATTCAGCGCCTTAAAATTTTTCATATAAGAAATGTTATCTTCCATCTGCTCCATATTAGACATTCCCGAAAGCACTGTGATAATGCCGTCTAAGGAAGCAACATAACGAATTGCCCATGAAGCATAGGAAGCGTCGGCATCTACTGCGGTGAAAATGTTCCGTACAGCTTCCGGCGGATTTGCCAATGCACCGCCTTTGACAGGTTCCATAACTACAATGGATTTTCCGTGTTTTCTCGCCACTTCATAATTTGCCCTTGCCGTCACGTCAGGATTTTCCCAGTCAGCATAGTTAAGCTGAAGCTGCACAAACTCTGCGTCCGGGTGTTCTGTCAGTATTTTATCCAGAATATCCGGCGTTGCATGGAATGAAAAACCCCAGTGCTTAATCAGTCCTTTTTCTTTCTGCTCCTTCACAAAATCCCAGATATGATAGGTATCGTATAGCTTATAATTTCCTGCCTGTAGAGCATGAAGCAGATAATAATCAAAATATCCGGCTCCGGTGCGTTCCAAACTTGTGTAGAACTGCTGCTTTGCTGCCTCTTCATTATGTTTGCCCATCCAGGCGCATAATTTTGTTGCCAACGTATAGCTTTCTCTCGGATAGCGGTCCACAAGCGCTGCTTTAGCAGCCCGCTCCGAATCGCCATCGTCATATACATATGCCGTATCAAAATAAGTCATACCGGCGTCCATAAACATATCAACCATTTTCTTAGTCTGTTCGATATCAATTTTCCCTGATGCTGCTTTCGGCAGTCTCATCAAGCCAAATCCAAGTTTCGGTGTTGCTTCTCCAAAATAACGTTCCATCCTTTTTCCCTGCCCTTTCTTCCTTTTCTCCTAAAAAAGACAGTAGATATTACTCTACTGTCTTTCTATCATATCTTATTTTTTATCTTTTTTCCATATGATTAAAAAATTAATATCCCGCAATTGCCGTAGCATGCATATAAGCGTCGGAACCTCTTACACAAGTTACACTGATTTTCTTGCCGGATACCAGTATCTTACAACTTGTTACACTGCTTAAAGCATCAAGTTTTAATTCCATCTCGCCTCCGTTTGTTACCAGATACAGCACATTCTCATTAGATTTTTTTCCTACTGTTCCGGTTACGGTTGCTGCCGAAGAGGAATCAAGCTGCGGCGTTCCGTAATTGTCCTTTGCCGCTATAATCTTTGCCGCATGCATATAAGCGTCAGAACCGTAGTAAACGGAAATCGTCAGTTTTGTTCCCGGTGTAACCACCATACCATTTCTGGAATCTGTGTTTCCGTCTATCTTAATCTGCATGTCACCACCACTGGTTGAGAAATATATCAAATCTTCTTTAGTCTTGTCACTTACCGTTCCGGTAACCCAGGTTGTGTCACTCGTAATTTCTGTTGACGGTGCCGGAGTGCATGAGGAAAAGGCACCTGAACTAACCTGCGCAGATGGCGAAGCTCCTACTGCCGAATCAGAGATACTTACTGCGTGCATATACGAATCAGAACCTCTTACACAGGTAATGCTGTAATTTTTATCCGCCACCAAAATTTTACAGCCGCTCATATCGGTTGTTGTATCTAACTTAATTTCCATCACGCCTGCACTCGTTTTAAAGTAAAGAAGATCGGACTTCGATTTTTCCTGTATAGTTCCCGTCACCGTAGCAGATGAGGAAAAATCTAACGATACGCCAGCCACTTGTGTTGCCCCGCTGATTTTAACCGCATGCAGATACTCATCGTTGCCATGTGCTACGGAAACGCTGATTTTGCTGTTCGGCAGAAGCATTTTGCACTCACTTGTATCTGTCGAGCTGTCTATTTTAATCTCCATCAAACCGTCATTTGTTGATAACAGCAGCAAGTCTGATGTTGTCCCGGACTTAACTGTTCCCGAAACGGTTGCCATAACTTCTACCGCCTGCACCTCCATTAGCGTCTCCGGCATCATCATCGTTCCAAACACAAGACAAGCTGATATTCCTAAACTTGCAATCCTATATTTTTTCATTTTTCCCTCCACTAAATTTTCAAACAAATCCATAATACAATTTGTCAACAGATTATGTTAATACGTTATGTAAATATATTATATAGTATTTAAAATAGGAAATCAATGGGTTTTATGGAATATTTGGAAAAAATAGGGCTATTTTTGCCAATTTATGATATTCTAGATAGTATACAGGACATAATGAACAAAACGGGGTTCAGAAAGGGCATGAAAATGGATAAATATTTGTGGAAAAAAATGACGATGGGAGTCTGCTACTATCCGGAACATTGGGCGGAAAGTTTGTGGGCGGAAGATTTAACGCGCATGAAAGAAACAGGAATCAGCGTTATTCGTATCGCAGAATTTGCGTGGAATAAAATAGAACCAAAGGAAGGGGAATACGATTTTTCTTTCTTTGACCGTTTCTTATCTCTGTGTCTGGAAAAAGAAATGAAAGTCATCTTCTCTACCCCTACGGCAACGCCCCCGGCATGGCTGACCGAAAAACACCCGGAGGTATTAAACGCCCGCGTAGACGGCACGCTGTACCGACATGGCGGCAGACGGCACTATAACTATAATTCCCCTGTCTATCTGGATTACTGCAAAAAGATTGTTACACAGAGTGCTATGCACTATGCGCCGCATCCAGCAGTAATCGGATGGCAGATTGACAACGAATTAAACTGCGAGCTTAACGAGTTTTATTCCGATGCGGACGACTTGGCTTTCCGCAATTTTTTAAAAGACCGTTATCATGACCTTGCAACTTTAAATAAAGCATGGGGCAATGTTTTCTGGAACCAGACCTTTACGGATTGGGATGAAGTTCATATTCCCCGCTTAATACCGAGTCAGGGCGTCAATCCGCACATGCACCTGGATTATTACCGTTTTATCGCAGAAAGTACATTCCGTTTCTGCAAAATGCAGGCGGATATTATCAGGCAGTTTTGCAAACCGGATGATTTTATTACTACAAACGGCATGTTTTCCCATCTTGATAATCACCGGATGGCAAAAAAATGTCTCGATACTTATACCTATGACTCCTATCCGAATTTTTCTTTCGGACTGGATACGGAACCGAAAAAAGATGTATTAAATGACCGCTGGAATTCAAAAAACCAGAACGAAGTCCGCTCCATCTGCCCACATTACGGCATTATGGAACAACAGAGCGGAGCCGGCGGCTGGACAACCAGAATGGAGCAGCCTGCGCCAAGACCCGGGCAGCTGACGCTTTGGGCGATGCAGAGTATTGCGCATGGTGCGGATTTTATTTCCTTTTTCCGCTGGCGTACCTGCACGTTCGGAACGGAAATCTACTGGCACGGCATTCTTGACTACGATAACAGGGATAACAGGAAGTTAAAAGAAGTAAAAGATTTTTATCAGAAACTGCAAACGCTTTCTCCGGTCTGCAATGCGGATTATACGGCGTCTTTTGCCCTGTTGAAAGACTATGACAACGTATGGGACCGCGACGTGGATATATGGCATAGGCGGATTGCCTCTTATAGTGAAGATGAAATTTTTGCCGGAGCGGAACTTTCCAATCTTCCCTATGATGTTCTCTATCTGCAAAAAGACAGCGAACTATCCGATTTATGCAAATATCCCGTACTGCTCTATCCGCATCCGATTATCATGGACGAGGAGAAAATCTCCCTGCTTACATCTTATGTAAACCAAGGAGGCACACTGATTGTCGGCTGCCGCAGCGGACTAAAGAACGTAAACGGCATCTGCGAAATGCTCCCGCAGCCGGGGCTGTTACAAAAACTCACCGGAACGGATGTAACAGACTTCACTTATGTGAGTCCCGCAGAAGATGATACCTATGCTGTCTGGAACGGGGAAAAACTGGAAACGCCCGTTTTCAATGATATCTTAACGCCTCTTCCCGGTACGGAAGTGCTGGCGCGTTATGCAAACAGCTACTATGCCGGTGAAGCTGCACTCACGGAACATAAAACAGGAAACGGCAGAGTCCTTCATTTAGGCAGCGCCTTTTCCAGAAATGCCATACCTGCGCTTTTACAGTACGCAGGCGCAGTATCTCCTTTTACGGAACTGATAGACGCAGACGGACAGGACGTGGAACTGACGCTTCGTAACAAAGACGGACGCACATTTTTATTTGTATTAAACTTCCACGCGCATGAGGTATCTTTTACACTCAAAAAGCCGATGCGCGCGTTATATGACGGTAACGAGGCTGCCGGGGCTTTGACGCTGCCCGCCTATGGCACAGCTGTTTACGAGATTATAGCTATATAATCCAACACGCCGCGAATCGTCGGTTCGGAAAATTCCGCGGTTAAGGTTTCGGATAATTCCTGCTGATATCTTTGGAAATATAAGTTATCTCCATATGAATATTCCTCATATTCTCCTTTGTAAATTCGGACCTCCGAATGTGTCTCTGCCGCATTCGGTCCCGAAGCAAAATCGTAATCCAGTATCATAATAATATCCGTAATACCGTCCTCATCATAATCGGCAAAGGCAATTGCTTCTATTTTCTGAAATTCTTCGTTAGCTCTGATATTGCCTTGAAAGGCACCGCGAAGCTGGCAAATCTCCCAACCATCTTTCATAATGGAAAAAGAAACGTCTGCAAGCGGATCTTTTTCCACATCCGGCTCATAAGAAATAAAAGTTACCTCTCCGATGGGACTTAAATTGACATCAAAACTCTGCTCCTCAATTATTCCATCCCCCGGCAACTGCCGGTTTGACCGGAATTGATACGTATCACCGCACTTTTCCAGAACCAGTTCAAGATTCCCCGTCATTCTCAACACAAAAAATTTCTCATCCAACGTATAACCGCCTATGCAGCTAAATCTCGTATAATTGGTATCGCCGTGGTCGCTATAGTAAGCATCATATTCCGGAAGATATGTCCAGCCTAATGGATGATTCATCTGCTCATAAGATAAGCCTGTCGTCTCTAACAGGTACTCATTAAGTTCCGTTGTAGTTATCCTGAAAAAATCAGTATATATCTCTCCCCACTCAACGGTCTTTTTATAAGCCGCTCTTTCTTCTTCAGAAATACCATGCTGAGATGCTGCCCCAAGCCCGTTAAAACATATTTCACCCAGGTTCACATCCGCCGGCGTATTATAAGCAGACATTAAAAATCCATAGTTATTGCCCTTTTGTATAAATTCGGTAAAATACTGCATCTCTTCAGCAGTAATCTCTCTTCCGCCCTCGTCTTCTCTCTTTAAATTGCTTGCCTTGCTGGCAGACACTACCTCTATTCTTCTTGCGGGAGTCTGGTTTTCCTCTACTTTCTGCTGCCCATCTGTGCTTGCGCTCTCTGCGATGTTCTCAGCGGTGCTGACTGCATCTGCGTTTCCCTTATCCGGGTTTTCTTTATCTGTATTTGCGGCTGCATTCACATCTGTCTCCTGCGTATCGGCGTCTTTAGCATCCTCTGTAAAAGCAATATTATCTCCTGACGCAGAATTTTGTCCGCAAGCGCATACTGTAAGGCATATTAACATACAGGCGGTAATCGTCTTTATTTTGTTGTTATTCCTCTTATGCTGTTTCATTGTAGTTCTCCTTTCTTGCTCAACCCGCGATATTTGGGCAGCGCTGAAAGCGCTTTAGCACCAAATTCGCGTGTGAAAAATTTATTTTTCACACTTCTATTCAGACCGCCACTTCGTATCGACAGGCGGTAATTCGCTTCCCTTTGTCAAATAAAACCTGTCAAAGCGCATGCCCGAAGCCATACTGTAAATATCCAAAATATGCTCTCCTTCTTTTAATGTAATAAAAGCCGCCGGAACCCACTGATATATCTGCTCCGACTCATATCGAAACAGTTTTCCCCGACAATAAGAATCCTCCTCGGATAATACCGCTCCATCCATACCGATACGATAATGCGATTCTCTCTCGTCACTAAACCGAATCAGCATCCATACTCTGTAACTGCCTCCCGTACAACAAAAACGGTAGTGTAATGAGGGCGCATCCTCTGTACTCTCCCATATGCGTTTTACACCGCTGACGTACAGGCAAAGACCGCTTCGCCCGAATGATTCTCCTGCGCAGTGTCGCCATAACGCACCGGACTTTTTCACATACGGACTATCCGCTAATGCCGTGGCAGCGTCAATTCTAACAGCATCGTTTCTTTCTTCAAAGATACGGCTGCCTTTTTCAAAATACCAGTCCGGCGTTATCTTTTCCGCATATACTTTTACCTGCACACATTCGGCAAGTCTGCCGAGCGTATCGACATTTGACGGAATATGCACGGGCGCATATTCCACTGCTCTGGGTCCTACTTCCATATTACCGTAAAAAGATTCGCACCATTTCCGCACATCCCACTGCTCCGGCAGATGCTGTATACCGTGTATGCCCGCTAATTGATTCTTTTTTCGGGGTTTTGTATAAATCACAAGTCTAGAAAAGGCAAAATAGTCATCCACCGCATACAATGCGAGCCGATGCATCCCTTCTTTCACAGAGGACAATGTCAAATAAAGGCGCTCTACATTGTTAAACACATTTTCCTTCCAGCTGCCCTTCCATTCATCATTAGAGAAGGATTCCACAACCTGTACTTCTCCTTCATCGAACGCAACACCTATCCGAATCCGCCCGGTTGCATTGAGTGACGGAAAACGGTGAATTTCCAGTAAAAAGTCTCCTGACTGTTCACAGAAGAACGAATATGTTAAAGGCGTCTGTTTGGTAAAATCGACTTCAGATTCCGCTGTTTTACGCACCTTTTCTCTGCTCCCTGCTTCTTTGCACACTTCGACCAGATTCCCCTGCCCTCTTCCCAAACGGCGGATAACATGGAAAACCTCATGCTGAGGCCCCTCATGCTGAGCCCCCTCAACTTGAGGTCTTTCGTTTTCAGTCAGTCCCGTTGCACTGTCTGCTTCCAACACAATGATACCGTCCTCTTCTGTTGCGGTATCGGGGAAATCTGCTTTCCCTTGTCGTAAAAGAACAGGAATATGTTTTTCTATGCCTTCCTCAAGACTTTGCACGACAATCTTATCCTCTATCCTGCTTTGTTCAAGTGTTAATTCACATTTAACACACATACAGATGCGCAGTTCCGTCTCCACTTCCGCAGACAGAGTATTCCCTGATATGCTGACCTTTTCTATCCTATTTCCGGCATCCGCCGCCGTAATCATCAGCCAGTCAGGAAAAAGCACTTTTACCGATACCGCACCCGTACCGGTATTGCCAATCTCAATCCATTTTTCAGACGCATTAGTAAATTCCAGTTCTGCATCTTCGTTCCAGATATCCACCCGCATCTTAGGCTCTCCCGTTATGGCAAGCGGCGGTGTACAAATCGGCATCATTGCCGTACGCGGCGGCGGATACCCCTCCGGATTTAAAATACCGTTCCACTTTCCATCCGACATAACCGTATTATAATAGAGAATCATTTTACGCCTAATATCTTCAAACTCTCTGGATTTTCGGGTATAAAGTGCGGCAGCCTGTATATTGCCCCGCTCATACATTAATGTGCTTCTGTCTGCATAATAAAAAGTCAGATTCGTAAAGTAAGCGGCATGAATACGCATTAATACCAGTTGATAAAATGCGTTTTTTTCCTCCTCCGGCAAAGAATCGTACAATCTGTTTCCCTTTTCAAATAACGCTTCATACTTGTGGATGCGGACAGCCGCTTCATCTCCGTAAGCAGTCTGTGAAAAAACACCGTTCTCCATAAGCTCCACTTTTCGCACATTTGTCAGTTGAGCAAAATCATGTAACAGCTCCGATACGTCCCATCCGATTTCACCGGAAAATGTCTTATCCGCCCAGTCCGCTGTAAACTTCACCACATCCTGCGTTATGACATCTTCTTTTCCGATTTCCCACGCAAGACGAAGGAAAAACGTAATTTCATGCTCCAACGGTTTCATAGAACCGCTGTTTAAAACCCAAAGTTTGCGAATACCCTCGTTCCACGCCTTTTGCAGTTCATTCCTCGTATGGGCAAGCGGAATGGAACAGAGAAAAACATAGGACATACCGGGCGATGCCCAATAAGAATTATGATAATAAATCCCGTTTCCGCCCGCTCTTTTCTGCTCTTTTTCGGACGGGAAACGACGAATATGTCCATAGTTATCGTTAGCCCACACTAACGTCATATCCTCCGGAACCTGCAGACCGTTATCATATAACTCCAATACTTCCTTATAAGGGATAAATGTCATCATCGGTTTGTCGGAAAGCGTTTTTTCCAAAATTCCACGCTGGTCATGGATAATACGTTCCAGTAACTGTATCTTGGCACGGCGCAGTTCTTCTTCCGGCTGATTTTTCTTTTTTTTCAACGCATCCGTTTCAAAACCGGAATCATGAATACCGCGCATACCAAGCGTATAGCAGACTTCAAAATCTTTATTCTGCTCCACGCTCTCCTGCCAGTATTCTTGTAAAATCTCCCGGTTCCTACCCTCTATGGAATAGTCATAAACAGCGTCCGTATATCCTTTCCTTGTTATCCATGGATGCCACTCCCGGTTGTTGGAGCGCATTAACATATCACAGTGGGAAGTGCCGACCACAATCCCCATCCGCTGTGCCAATGCCCCGTTCTCTTTATTGCTGTTAAAAGAATTCACGTGCATTGCCGGCCATATGTAATTTGCCTTCAAACGAAGCAGCAGCTCAAATATTTTCTCATAAGTTTTGACGCCGATGGTTTCTTCTTTCATATAATTTTGCGCCCATGCTTCCAACTCTTCCTCATCATTGATAAAAATACCCCGGTACTCCACGGACGGATAATCTGTCACACAGTAGTTTTCCGGTAAAACAAGTTCCTCTTTCGTATGAACAGGCACATCCGCAAAAAATACCACGGCGAAACGCCCATCCATTCGCAGAAACTGTAAACGCCGTAAACTGTTCCCCGTCTGTCGCTTCCCGTTATGTACAGTTCACCGCCCTGTACTTTGATTTGATAAGCTTCTTTGTGCATTTTCCCGCTATCATCGGTGGCAATATGAATAACCGCATCGCCGCCGCTTTTAGTAATCCGGATACCGCTTATTACTTTTTGTATATCTGTTTCCAGATTCTGAGCCGCAATTTTTACGGCATCAGATTCTTTGTCGGATATCTGAATCACAAGGTTAGTTCCTTTATGTAATGAAAAGTTCATATGAGTCCTTTCTGTAGTTGTATATTTTTTATAACCATGCCTTTCTTTAGCTTCATTATATCTCTTTTCACAAGTAAATGAAATGAGCTTTTTATGTTAGATATAAATCTAATATCAGTATGTTGACATATATCTAATATTATGTTATATCATTATTAGATGTTCATCTAATATTATCATAGATAGGAGTAACAATATATGAAAAATACAAAAGCTTCGCCCACCGGGCAAACCAATATCACCTACAAAGATATCCTAAAGCAAAAAGAATACCTGAAAATCATTCTGGCAAACCTGATTAACCGTTTCGGAGACTCTGTTGATGCCATCGCATTTACCTGGCTAGTATACGCTATTACGGGCAATGCTTCCTGGTCGGCGCTCATTTTTGCAGTCAACCAGCTTCCTTCCGTACTGCTGCAGCCATTTGCGGGGGCGCTTGTCGAAGGCATGAACAAAAAGAAATTAATGGTACTGACCGATATTATCCGCGGCGTTACCACTACCCTGCTTGTCGTTTTATATCTGAGCGGACATCTGAATCCTTGGATTATGTTCTTTTTCACATTAATCAATTCGTCAGTGGAAGCATTCCGCCTTCCGGCGTCACTTGCCGTAGTACCGCGGATACTGGATCAAAAATATTACACTTATGGCAACTCTTTAAACTCTACGCTGAGTACCATCGTGCAGCTTATCGGACTTGGTCTGGCAGGCATCATCATCGGCGCTTTCGGTATCGGATGCGCGATTGCCATTGACGGCATATCTTTCTTTGGCTCCGCCTTTATCCTTAGTTTTCTGAAAATTCAGGAAAACAATCTGCACAAGGGCAGACTCCATTTCAAGGAATACATAACAACACTAAAGGAAGGAGTATTTTACTTAAAAGACCAGCCTGTCATCCGCAATTTCTGTCTGCTCGCTGTTTTGTTAAACGGTATATTTGCTCCGCTTAACTCGCTGCAAAGTCCGCTTATTTATGAAGTCTTAGGGGGCGGGAGCGAACTTCTCAGCGCATTCTCTCTGGCATTTACGGCAGGTATGGGTATCGCTTCTTTTCTATATCCCTATATCGCTGAAAAACTTTCGGTGCGAATGCAGTTTATCGGGCTTGGCATTCTTGCCGGAATAGAATTGTATGGATATACTATCGGAGAGCATTTCAAATCCCATACCGCCTTCATTTATGCGCTGACCATTACGGTTTCTCTTCTTCTCGGCATGACTGTCAGCATTATGACATCGGCGCTCAGCATCTGCTTCATGAAAGCCGTAAAACAGGAATATCTGGCGCGTGTCGGTTCCATTTTCAATGCCGGTGCATCTGCCGCAACGCCTGCCGTATCATTTGCAGTCAGCATCCTTACAACATTCTGTCCCGTAGCACAAATTATTAGGATATGCGCCCTTTTATGTGTTATAATATTCACAGTTATGGCTCTCGTACGAGTTCGATTAGGGTGAAAAATAAATTTTTCACCCGCGAGTTTGCGCATACGCACAAACATCGCAGGTTGAGTAAGAACGGAGACAAATACAGGAGGCGGAATATGTTGAGAGAAATCAGTCCTAAAATAAATTATGTTGCAGAGGGTATCGCCCTGCTGCACCATTTAGGCACAGGGCAGAGTTTTCCTGCCATAAAAGAATCTCTCAGCAAAAAATATGACATTACCTTCCAAGCGGGGATACAGAAATTTGAACTGCTCACCCGCATCGAGCAGAATGCCCGGAATATATTCCAAGAGGAACTGGAGGAAATTCAATATTACTTTTCTGCCTATGGGGTCAGTGAATCTGACTATCCGAACACCAGCTGCGCCGGCATACTTGCGCTTCTTTGGAGAACTCACGATCCGAAAGATTATGAAAATATTGAAGAACTCCGCCATTTTCTGCAATCTCTCTCTGAAAAAGAATACTGTGTAAGATTCGGAGCGGAACTGCAATGCTATCATGAAATATTAAGAGATGAAAGTAAAACCCAAAAAATAGAGGAACCCCTTGCCATCATTTCCTATCTGATGAAAATGGAAATCCCGGACAATGAAAAATGGAAAATCCAGAAAGTTTTCTGCGACAGATACGAACATCAGGAAAAAATTTTTGCTTTACTTGACAAAGCAATCTCTGTCCTAACGGACTTTCGCCCGGAACTCGAAGATGTGACTGCACGGGTTTGCCGCTATTGGGAACAGACATTACAGGATCGCAATATCACTTCATATCTGCGGGAAACCGGTGCTATCATAGAGCTAGGTGAAAATCCGCTGGGTTTTCGCCTGACTCCCTCTATTATTAAATGCAACTCCTTTGCAATAAACGTAAATATGGAAGAAGACGGCACCTTTCAGTCACCTGACACCTGCCGCGCAGGTATCCTTTTCGATGATGATTTTCACATATGGACAAGTCATGTGGAAGACGGAAACACTTATATGACCTATGCCGCACAGGTTTTGAAATTATTATCCGATAAAAGCAAGTTCGAAATTCTCTCCTATATCCGTGACAAGGAATCCTACGGAAGCGAACTTGCCAGACACTTAAATCTTACGACACCAACCGTTTCCCATCACATGAACGCGCTGATTGCCGCAGAACTTGTGACGATTAAACGAAAGGAGACCCGCGTCTATTATCTCTCCAATAAAGAAAAAATAGACGAGGTTCTCCGCTATTGCAGGAAAATACTGGTTGGTAAAGATGAAACCGCCCTGCCCTAATTTTTCATTCTGTACATTATATACGAGCGGACTGTCAATACGGCAAACAGCACTGCTTCTATGCCCGCAAAGATAACCATCGCATATGGCGCCCACAGAATAAGACTGCCGACTTTAAGAAATTTATAGTCCATTGCTACATACAGGAAACTGTCAGGCGGAGCTGCCCCATTTGACGGCAGTAAACAGTGCAGCCACAATGTCATGGTGGAATCATTCAGCATCAAGGAAAGAAATACCGGCGCAAGACATACTGCAAACGCTATCGATAACGACGTTACCACATTCTTACAGCGGGAAGAAAGAAATAAGGTAAAGCTTATCGAGGCAGCAAGCGCCAATAATCCCGCCCACACAATGGCCTTCTGCATATCACCCAAATTCCAGTTAACCAGATTTGTAATCGAAAATTTTATCTGTATCGATGTCTGTAAACTTTCCCATCCGAAAAACGCATTCGAGATAAGAATATGAAGCAACATGCAGATACTGAATAAAATTCCCGTAATCAAAAATGTCGATACTGCTTTCACAACTCCCAAACGGATGCGCCCATGCTTTGTACAGCGCAGAATATCATCCGCTCCTGTCTGATAATCAGAAGAAAAAACCGGTGCCGCTATAATAATGCTGATCAATATCAGCAAAAAGGCAAGAAATCCTACATACTCCATAGCATCACTAGTATATCCCGGATAATATACATATGGTTTTTCCACATCCGTATACATGGATATTGCAGCCTCCCTGATATCCGGATGGTCTTTCTGCTCCATGTTCATCAAAGAAGCTAATCGTTCCTCGCATTCCGCATAGTAATTATCCACCTTTTCAGGATCAATATTCATCAGAGACGGCGCCATCCCTGTGTCACGGTTGGAAAATGCTTCCCTCACACCTTTTAAAAGCGGAGAAAAAGGTGTAATTCTCTGACCGTATACACCATCCGGTAAGTCATAGGATTCCGTCACACCATATTCCCGCAGGCACGCCTGATAATCCTCTACAGCCTTACGCACCTTATCCGCCGTCACAGCTCCGGTAATGCCAGCCTGTATTTCTTTTAAATATTGAATGGCTTCCACTCCTCTTATTTCAGTCGCTTTTCCTGTTTCGTCATAAATATTCCCATACACATACGTGACCGGCAGATATGCCATCATAACACTCAAAAAGAAAGCAGTCGCTATCAAAATCCATGTCCGGCGTGTCTTCATGATTCTTTTTATTTCTAATTTCAGTATTCTCATTGGACTCCCCCCTTTCCCGCCTGCAGCGCCTCCGGAAACAGCCATAAATATAAATCCTCCAACCGCGGCTCTTCCGATACGGAACCGTCAATAACCGCTTCCTCTGCAAGATAGCGGATGGAAACCGCTTCCGTGTTCTCATTTTTCAAATTGACAATTTTGCATCGTCTCTCATATTCCGGCAAATCTTTCAGCGGGATGACACAACTCCATACTTTTCCCGCCGCCATCTTCACCAGTTCCTGCGTTGTCCCTACCGAAACAAGGCTTCCGTCTTTCATAACGGCATTCTTCATTGCAATATACTCGACATCCGGAACAATGTGTGTTGAAATCAATACGATACGTTCATGGGCAAACTCCGATAACAGATTCCGAAAACGCACACGTTCTCCCGGGTCCAGTCCGCTTGTCGGCTCATCCAAAATCAAGACCTCCGGCTCGTTTAATAACGCCTGTGCAATTCCCACACGCCGTTTCATACCGCCGGAAAGTCTCGCAATTTTTTTATTTCTTACCTCATACAATGTCATCTTATCCAACAACTCTTCCAATTTCTCTTTTGTATCTTTTTTGGTCAAACCTTTCAGTGCCGCAACGTATTCCAGATAATCCGTTACCGTAAATTCCGGATAAAAACCAAACTCCTGCGGCAAATATCCGAAAATATCCCGATATGACTCTTTCAAAACATCTATCGATACACCATTATACAAAACCCGGCCGCTGTCCGGTTTCATAATTCCCGCTACCATCCGCATCAATGTCGTTTTCCCTGCACCGTTGGCTCCAAGTAACCCCCATACGCCCGGCGTAATACGCAGAGAAACATCTGCGACTGCCTGCTTATCTTTGTAGCTTTTGGAAATATGTTCTATGCTTAGTTCCATGAAAATTCATCCTTTCTGCTATGATATTATAAAATCCGCACCTGTGCATATGCCGAATCATGCAACAGATAGTAAAACTGCCGTCCACAGACGCAAAGCAGCAGAGCACACGCTGCCGCCCATCCGACAGAAAAAGACTGTTCAAAAAAGAGCGGGAAAAACTGCTTTAATAAGAAAAAGACACACAACAGAATACACCCTAATCCCACGCTTCCTATCTGCAGTCTCTCCGCCGGAATATGCCCAAGCAGATACAAAAATCCCGCAGCCGTCATGAAGCCGGAAAGCAGAATATACAATAGCGCACTTTCCGCCCGCAAATTGGTATGGAGTACCGTAAGCCATAAAATAACAAACAGTAACACAACATCTCCTATCCCGATAAGAATGACTTTTGCAAGTAATAATTTCACAATGGAGAAACGGCTTACTAATTCTGTTTCATACATTGCATAGCGGACGCTGCGGTAAAACGCCGGAACAGCTGACAAAATCACCAACACCGACAAACAGCAGAGAAAATATGCCGTAAACCGGATATCCCTCGCCATAAAATTAGCTTCCAAAGAAGCAAAAAGACCATACAGCAGCAAAAGGAATATTCCCTGCCAAAGCCAGATTTTCCATCCGACAAAACGTATCTGCCGCTTTAAAAAAGCACCGAAACCTATCCGCCTGCGCTGTCTCTTTTTCTCCAATAATTCCGCCAGTCTGTCCATTCCGATATCAGGAAAACACATTTGTTCAGTGTTGCTGCCATCTCCCGCGCAGTCCGTATCCCAAAGCGCTTCTTTTATCTTTTTACTTTCTATTTGGTTCATTTTTATAACCATGTCCTTTTCCCTCCTCTCTTGCCTTTTCCTTTTCCAATTCCTTTTTCAGTCTTTTTAATGCCGAACGCAGTCTCGACTGCACCGTACGAAGCGGCAGATTGACAACCTGAGAGATTTCCCGTATTGTCAGTTCCTGCAAAAAGCGCAGTATTACAATCTCCTGCATCTCTTCGGGGAGATTTCTTACCATCTGCCGTATCTGTACCTTTTCATCGACTGCCGTAAACCCCTGTTCCTGATAAGAGACTTCTTCCGTCATTTGCTCATATCCAGTCTCTGTCAGCCATCTTTTCCGTCTCATATCAATACAGGTATTCGCTGCAATCTGATACAAAAAAGGTTTAAATTTCCCCTGATGCACATAACGGTCGAAATAACGGATTGCCTTTAAAAAAGTTTCCTGCGCTGCGTCCTCCGCCAAAGACTTGTCCGGAGCATTCCAGACGCAGTAGCGCAGTATATCCGGATAATACATGGCAATCAATTCTTCCGCCGCTTTGTCATCTCCCTGTTCCATTTTCCGGAACAGTTCATCTTCACGCGTCAAAATGTTTTCCTCCTGTTAAGGATTCATAAAGGATTATCCTTATACTTTATATAACGTAGTATTACCTTAAAAATGATTTAGCTTTTATCCTAATTTGTTCCGAGACTTATTGCAATCGCTCTTTCAATTTCTTTCATGGTCTCCATCCCGACATTTCCCCGATATTCCTCAAGGCGGCTTTTGTCAATGGTTTTAATCTGTTCAAGGCATACGGTACTGCTTTTTGCAAGTCCTGCAAAGTCAGGAAGCGCCACATGCGTAGGCAGATATTTTTTCTTCCGCGATGTCAAAATTGCTACAATCGTCGTTGGCGCGTATCGGTTCCCAATGTCATTTTGAATCACTAAGACCGGTCTTCTTCCACGCTGTTCACTTCCGCGCGTTTTCGCCGATCCGCCCAAATCAGCATAGTAAATATCGCCGCGTCTTAATGCTCTTTCCTGTATTTGTTTTTTCATAGAATGCCTCTTTTCTATTCGACACTCCGGTGCTGCTGTTCTTCTCTTTACGATTCTAACATACTGCTTGTCCGTTAAATTGGACGCATAAAAAAAGGGTTCCCGCAACCACACGGAAACCCGGCTTTTTTATTTATCATGATTTTTCATGGGCACTTAATGCGAACCAACCCAAATGGATTCTACAATTTCCTCAAACTCCGGTTCTATGACATCCCAATCCGATAATTTGGGCGAAGCCATGATACAATAGGTTCCTCCTTTATAAACTCCCTCTTCGTCAACGTCCGCCGGATTCCGAAAAACCATAGTAAGCCATAAGGTATCTTCTATCTCTTCGGTATAACGATAGCCGTTAATTCCGTTCTCCTGCGTAAATTTCTCTTCCGTAACACCAGTTCCGCATATGCCGAAAAAAGACTCATAAGAGAATGTAAAGACCGTCTCCGGATAATCCTCTTTCCAAAATTCAACTGCACAGATTGTCATACCGTCATATTTTTCCATCTCTTCCGCCGTCTTAATCTTATAATCCCATCCGTCCGGAATATCGAGAGACAGATAAACATCCTCATGACTGTATTCAACCTTTTCGGTCGTTTCTGCAGGTTCGGTTTTTTCTACAGGTTCTTCCGGCAACTGCTCCTCTGCAGAAGAATCCGCCGGAGCATTTTCTACAGCCGCATCAGCCTGTTCATCCTGCGCTGCGTCAGCTTCCTGCATACCGGAGCCAGACTGTACAGTATTAACGTCCGCTTTCGCTTCATGAGTGCATCCCGTTATCGTTGTCATCGTAAAAAGACAAACTAGCACCCATATAAAAGTAATTGTTTTCTTACGCATAGCATTCCTCATCATTTCTGAGTATTTCATTAATTATTAAACGCCTCAAACCGCTCACTGATAATCGCATACTGCTCCTTGATTTCCAGATACAGTCCGATTGTATTTTCTTTCTCTTTTTCAAACTCTGCAATGACCTTATCATAATTTCTTATGAGCGTCTCAACGGCAGTTTTATTGATTTTATTATTTTCAGCATCTTCCGTCATAATCTTCTGGATTAACTCACTGCTGAATGAGTCTTTGTAACTACGCTTTCCATATAAGGCGCTCAAAATATCCGCCACTGCGACAATCTGCTGCGGCAGGGTAAGCTGGTCGCCTGTCAGTCCCTTATGATAACCGCTTCCATCCAGTTTCTCATGATGTCTGACCGCAATCTGCAAAACCGCATCATCCACAACGCCCTCCAGAATCATTTCCGTAATTCTGACATGTGCTTTCATTACTTTCATTTCTTCATCGGAAAGCCTGCCCGTGGACTCTAATATATTAAGGGGTATCGCTATTTTACCAAGGTCATGCAAAAGCGCTCCGTAATACAAATCGCGCAGATCTTTTCCCGTAAGACGCATCAGCCTGCCAATCTGCTGACCGAAATTAACCGTCGCTAATGTATGTACAACCGTATGCTCGCTTCTGAAATCAATCGTGTAAACAAGCATCTCCAAGAAACCTTTTTTATACTGCTCGGAGAAAGCTCTCTTCGCCAAAAGTTCCGCCAACTCTTCCTTATATTCCCCATTAACCAGTTTAGCGGTAATGCCGAACTTCGCCTCCGCCCGGTGGAATAAATCCAAAGACGCACCCGAAAACTTGATATCCCGGTACTGGTTAAAATAATCCTTTTCCATCTTTTCATCTTTCAAATGCAGAAAAGTATCCATCTTATCCGCCAGATTCAATATCTCGATGATATGTTTATACCTGCTTTGAATCAACCCGTAACGGTTATAATCCAAATGATGATATAATACGATTTCCGCCTTATCATCCATGGGAGAAAGATATTTCAAAAACAGGAAACCGTAAATAGAATGCGGCCACAAATTTGTCGTCTCAAAGTCGGACACTTTCTTTACATTATCCTCTTTATATAAACCGATGTCATGCAAAATACCAAGCATTGTATAATCCACTAATTCCTGCTCCGTATACTGGTTTTCACACTGCAGCATCTTATACATAATATATCCTGTAATCTCACCATGATTCATAATCTTTGCATTGATGATGCCCAGCGTTTTCCTAATGATTTCATATACATCCTTGCTACTGATAACGCTCATATTCGCCGTTTTCCTCTCTTCGTATCAATTCTTTTTTAGATATTTTTCCTCTTGAATACAAACTCTCATTTTATATTATAATCTATATCCGAAAAATTTGCATCAATATTTTATCTCTAAAAAAATAGAAGTGTCAGCAATGGCTGCCACATCTAAGAAAAATCCTGCGGACAACTCTCCGCAGGATAACATTATTTTCTATCTTTCTCTTCTGTCTGCTCTTTTCCAGTCAATGCTTCAGCTAGCGGTATTTCCGAAGTCTCTTCATCCGTTTCCTGTTCTCCTGTGTCTTCAGCGATATCCAGCCCGGAAGTCTCATCGTCAATCTGCTGTTTCATCTGCTGTATCTTAGCATCCTCTGCAATCGCGCGTAAGATAAGGTTTACATCCTCCGGTGAAAACATACCGATCGCTTTTGCAAGATCTCCAAGATTATCCCGATTTACAATCAAAGAACCACCGTTAGACAAGCTGATGCTAATGCAATTTTTCGGGTTGCTTGTATCGCCGAGCCGCAGCGCATTATGCTCCGTATCACAGACAAAAATAACTCCGTTATAATCGATAATACCGTCCTTGGCAAGGTAAGAATAGGGAGCGCCGTTATTCATCTCAGCCCGCGCCTGCTTCATCGCTTCTTCAACCGACATAGAGTATTCCGACGAAGCCACTGCCAAATCGCGCCAGTTCTGTCTCCATGACATAAAATCCTGCATATTCTTTGCACTCATGTCGCCTTTCGTACTGTTCTTCGCACGGTAAATAAGATCCTTATAGCTTTGCATCAATGTAC
>CAZKOR010000037.1:0-6210 GCA_964554405.1 uncultured Bacteroides sp.
TCGATATGTTCACACGCCTCTTTTGATAACGGATGTTTTTCTATCTGTTTCTGCGTAACGCCATCAACACCCCGCTGAGTAATCAGCGTTTTAATCTGAAAAGAGTCCACTCTGTCGTTTGAATATTTCGCATACTTTATTTCAGGCTCTTTCCCTAATATCATCATATAGGAATTAGAGAAAAGCGGAAACTGCTTTTCTTTTATCAAGGTATCAAATACCAGTTTCTCATCAAACAACTGTAATCTCTCTCTGTCAAAATTGCGCAGATTGGAAGACAATTCCCCCGCTTTCGGCAGTCTGTCGTCCGAATAGAGAGTTGTCATGAATTTATAGTCCGGATAGGGATAATACATAGAAATATCCGAAAAGCCGCATTCTTTTGCTATTTTCATCAGTCCGTCTTTTGTAAAAGTCCTGACAACGCCGCCCTCCGGATAATCTTCCAGACCGCTGAACCATGTACCCAAATGGTCCTCTTTGCATCCTGCCCAGTATTTTAACCCAAGTTTGTTTTCTATCGCAATGGCGATATTGCCGCCCGGTTTCCAATGCTTTTCTATGATATGCAGAAAATCTTCATATGGATGCTCGGAATCTATATATGCCTGTG
This sequence comes from uncultured Bacteroides sp., assembly GCA_964554405.1. Lineage (GTDB taxonomy): Bacteria > Bacillota > Clostridia > Lachnospirales > Lachnospiraceae > UBA3282. Next base: position 614 of record CAZKOR010000037.1, read on the forward strand.
CATACTCAAAAACGCCAATCAGACAGATATAGTCATAATCACAATCCAAATCCGGTTCGACATCCTGAAAATTACCGACATGAATCGTCACATTATCACAATCCATATGCCTGTAGGCATTAATCAGGCTTCTTTTCTTCGACAAATCAATACAGGTTACTTCTTTTGCCTTTTTTGCCAATGCACCTGTAATCGCGCCGCACCCGGAACCTATCTCCAACACTTTCATACTTTTATCAATCGGAAGCCACTCTACAATGTTCTCTCGTAACGCTGAAAAATGATACAAAACTTCCCAGTTCTTTTTTTCCTCTATGATACGGGGGTACTCTACCTGCGCGTAGTTTCTTGCAATTTCAAGCAGTTCATCCTCAATTTCCCCGTCGCAATAAAGATCTTCTCCCGGATAGTGTTTCAAATTCAGTTTTATTTTTCCGATTTCTTCTATTTTTTCTGTCTTATCCATCATATTCGCAATATACCTTTCCAACTTATATGACCTGAATTCTGGAGTTCATATCGTAAAATCCAACCGTATCTTTATCCGAAATAACCGTTATATTCATAATATCATATAAGCGGTGATAAACCGTAAATTCATCCCCTTCATAACCTGTTACGCCAAGAGAAAGCAGATATTCCCCGCCCTGTAAATTCATATCCTGTGTAAAAATAATTTCTTTCGTTTCACCCGCCTTGACAGATTCCAAAAACGCTTTTTCAAACATCGTATTCGTACCGGTAATTTCCGTGCCCTTACTGTTTTTAATGGTAAAAGCAAAAACAGGAGCCTCTATATCCTCCATGATGTTCACTTTCATATGAATATGAAAACAACCTCCCTTGATAAGCGCTGCCGTTTTCCTCTCTTTGTCATCCGTTATATAGTAATCTTTAATCACTGCTTTTTTGGAGCCGTACTCCAACACTTCCGGATTGACATTCATTGTACCGGATCCTTTTGCCGCCGCTCTGCGCAGCTGTTCATCCTCTAAAAGACTCTCCGTACCGGACTCTTCTATTGTATATTGTCCTACCAGCACCTGTTTATAACGGTCTATCATTTCTTTCGGACTGCCCTCACCCAGCTTCACACCCTGATTTAAAAGAACAACTCTGTCACAGTATTTACTGATACTGCTCAAATCATGACTGACAAAGACGATTGTTTTCCCCATCTGCTTAAATTCTTCAAATTTATGATAACATTTCGCCTGAAAAAAGACATCCCCCACCGAAAGAGCTTCATCTACGATTAAAATCTCCGGTTCGATATTAATAGCCACCGCAAAGGCAAGCCGGACAAACATACCGCTCGAATAAGTCTTTACCGGCTGATGCACATATTCGCCAATGTCGGCAAATTCTAAAATATCATTCAGCTTTTCACTGATTTCTTTCTCGGAAAATCCTATCATTGTACCGTTTAAATAGATGTTTTCAATTCCGTTGTATTCCATATTAAATCCTGCGCCAAGTTCCAAGAGGGCGGAAATACGTCCATTAACCGTCACATCCCCTCTTGTTGGATTCAAAACACCTGTTATGATTTTCAATATGGTAGACTTACCGGAGCCGTTCGTACCGATAATCCCTACAGTTTCCCCCTGATAGATAGTCAGATTGACTCCTTTCAGGGCATGATGTTCCTTATGACGCTTTCCTCTGCCAAAGCCCAACGCCTCTTTTACTCTGTCAGAGGGCTTATCATATAATTTATAGACTTTTTCCAAGTCTTTTACTTGAATTGCTATCTTCTTATCTTCCATATGAAATCTCCCTATAATACATCCGCAAAATGTGTCCGCAGCTTTTTAAACAGCAGCGTACCGATGCAGAAAAGGCTGATAGTAAAAATCCAGAAATAAGTAGAAGAATAAAAATGTTCCCAGAACCATTCCTGTTCGTAAATAGCGCTTCGATAGCCATTGACAATATATACCATCGGATTCAGTTTAAAAAAAGACTTCATGTAATCTTCTGTCAACATGGAAATATCCCACAAAATCGGTGTTGCCCACATACCAATCTGCAGAGCAATATTAATGATCTGTTGTAAATCTCTGATAAACACAACAAGAGCGCAGGTAAAATAACTCATAGCGAGTGCTAACAGAAACATACAGAAACTGTAATAGAAAAGCTGCAATGTATAAATAGTCGGATAATAACCGTAACCAACTGCTACAATGAGCAGAATACATACAAAAAAGATATGGATAAAGGTTGCCGCAATAACTTTGATGATTGGCAGAATACTGATATTAAAAACAACTTTTTTCACCAAATAATTATATTCCAGTAATGCCATTGTTCCCTGTGTAATCGCTTCCGTAAAATAAAACCACGGTACCAGTCCGGCTGTCAGATAGAGTACATACGGTACTTCCACACCGCTTGCTACTAACTGGCTTCTTGTATCAAACACTCTGTCAAATACAATCCAGTACATAACAACTGTCACAACAGGCTGCGCCATTGCCCATACGACACCCAGATAAGAACCGGCATATCGTTTCTTAAAATCATTTTTGGCAAGTTTCCAAATCAGTCGTCTGCTCTGAAAAAGTTCAATCGGAATGGTTGTCAATCCATCATAAAACAGGGCAAAAATAATACAGGTAAACATAATCAGCACACATCCGCTGACTTTTTTCATTCTCTCTGTCACCTGATCTGCTAATGGATTATGATGTAATACCAATATCACTGCCAGAATCAAACCAAGCCCCCAGAATATAGCAATTGCCGCGGGCTTTGGAAAAGATGATGCTCTCTTTTTTCTGTTTTCCTGTATCTTTATATCGTTTGCGTTCATTTTCTTATGAAATCTCCGCTCTTACTTCCGATACTTCTCGGTAAATTCCTTAATACCGCCCCATTTGGTGTCTCTATCTGACTGGATTAACTGCATACCGTCCGGAATCGGCCACTCAACTCCGACATCCGGATCATTCCACAGAATTCCTCCTTCATCATTCGGATGATAAAGTTCCGTGCATTTATAGGCAAATTCTGCATAATCAGATACTACAAGAAAACCATGCGCAAAATTTTTCGGTACAAAAAACTGTTTCTTATTCTCCGCCGAGAGCAGCACACCATGCCACTTACCATATGTTTTGGAGCCCGGGCGCAAATCCACCGCTACATCATAGACCTCTCCCTGAAGTACTCTGACTAACTTGTCCTGCGGATAATTAATTTGAAAATGAAGCCCTCTCAAAACGCCTTTGACAGAAGCAGACTGGTTATCCTGCACAAATATCTGGTCAATACCCGCTGCCTTAAAATCCTCATACTGATAAGTTTCCATGAAATACCCTCTGGCATCCGTACGCACTTCCGGCGTGATAATCTTAAGCCCCTCTATCTCACATGTCTCTACTGTTAGTTTTCCCATTTTATCCACCTTTCCTTTCTAATTTCCGTTATTGCTTGGCACATTTCCGGCATCTCCGTTCACAACACCTGTATATCCGCCGGAAGAAGCCGAACGGTCAATTGAGGTATCTATATTCAAATAGCATAAATTCAAATCCACCTTAGTCGAAATACCATTGATACTGCCTTTTGAAGTATACTGCCACATATGATAATATCCATCATAAGTAGGAATATCCGCATACTCTGCAAGCCATGTACGATAGCTTGACAGTTCTTTTATATTCAATTTTTTCGTCAGCCAGTTAGCGGAAGCATAAATACCCGTTTCATAACCTGCGGAAGCAATAGTCTCCAAAAACGCTTTATGAATCTTCGTCCGTTCAGCAGCCTCCAGCTTATCCGCTCTGCCGTTTCCGCCTGCACTCTCACTATCCAAAAAGACCGGATAATCCACATCATATTCACGAATCAGATTAATGACCATACTTGCCTCTTCCACAGCTTCTACTTCGTTGACCGCCTGTGTAAAGAAGTAAACGCCGACAGGAATACCCGCTTCGATTGCGCCCTCTATATTTTCTATATACATCGGATCAATTACCAGAGAGCCGCTTGAAGAACCCCGGTAACCGCAGCGGATAATTGCAAATTCCACACCGTCTTCTTTTACCGCTTCCCAGTCTATTGTCTGATTCCACTTGGAAACGTCAATTCCCTTTTTCACATTATCATCATATGCTTCAAATGCGGTATTCTCGGTTCCGTCAGCATCATTTACCGCTTCCCTTACTTCCGTATCTTCCTTCGTCGCATCAATATCATTCTCCGTCAGCATCAAATATTCAATATCATCTAAAATGCGATATTCAATATCCTGCTTCACTTTAATTGTTGTCACTACATTCGGTACTTTGTAGCCATCCAGCTCATTCATGGATACACTGTATTCTCCGGCACGCAGCTTATCAATATAGATAATGCCGTCCTCATCCTCGTCCGTATATTCGCCCAGTCCCTGAATTTTTACGGAAAAAGGCGCTCCGGTTACAAGTTCCCCCCGGCTGTCTACAATCATAATACGTAAATCTTTCGCTACGGAACTCATAATAAATGACACAGCCTTGCCGGAATATGTTTCAATACTTTTATAGCGCACTTCCGCATCAAAAAATGTTTCATCCTGCATAAAAGCATTTAAATCATTTCCCAGCTGCTTGCTGTCAGACACTTCAGTCTGCACCTCGACGCTTACAGCCGTCGTTTTTTTACCGACACCCAGTTTTTCCTGTATCAAATCCCAGTTTGTTATTGCAACAACAACTGTTATCATAAAGAATATCATGATAACCATAAATAAAGTCTTTCGTAATTTATTAGAGTCCATTCGCAACCTCTACCAAATATTTTCCGTAATTTGTCTTTAGCAGCGGCTCCGCCAGATGCAAAAGCTGCTCCTTATCAATAAATCCCCGTTTATAGGCAATTTCTTCAATACAGGAAATATAGAGTCCCTGGCGTTTCTGGAATGCTGCCACAAAGTCTGCGGCGTCCAATAAAGAATCATGATTTCCCGTATCAAGCCATGCAAATCCTCTGCCCAACGTCTCTACCTTAAGGTCTCCCCTTCGCAAATACTCATTATTAATACTTGTAATTTCGATTTCCCCCCGTGCTGATGGTTTGACATTTGCCGCAATTTCCACGACATCATTATCATAGAAATACAAGCCCGGCACCGCATAATTACTTTTGGGATGTTCCGGCTTTTCTTCAATAGACAGTGCAATCCCATTTTCATCAAACTCTACTACACCGTATTCTCTGGGGTCCCTGACATAATAACCGAAAATTGTCGCGCCTTTTTGTCTGGAGGCAACTTCTTTTAATACTTTTGAAAAGCTTTGTCCATAGAAAATATTGTCGCCGAGCACTAACGCCACATTGTCATCCCCAATAAAATCTGCGCCAATGATAAAAGCATCCGCAAGCCCTCTCGGCACCTCCTGCACAGCATATTCCATCCGCAGTCCAAGCTGCTCTCCGCTTCCGAACAGTTCCTTAAAAACCGGCAGATCCCTTGGTGTGGAAATAATCAGAATTTCCCGGATTCCGGCTAACATCAAAATAGACAGAGGATAATAAATCATCGGTTTATCATAAACAGGCATAATCTGCTTGGAAATCGCCTTGGTAAGAGGGTACAAACGCGT
>CAZKOR010000037.1:6310-18207 GCA_964554405.1 uncultured Bacteroides sp.
TTTGGTAATATTCCGCATAATACTTCTGATAGTCGCCACTCGTCGCATTTTTCATCCAGTCATCATTCTCAAAATACCACTGAATTGTCCGCCTGATTCCTTCCTTAAACATTGTCTCCGGTTCCCATCCGATTTCACTCTTGATTTTGTCCGGTGCAATAGCATATCTTCTGTCGTGGCCTTTTCTATCCTCTACATAGGTTATCAAATCTTTGCTGACAAGTGCTTTTCTCGGGTCGTCATCCGCCAGCATTTCCTGCAATGTTTCCAGAATAATATGAAGAATCTCGATATTCTGCTTTTCGTTGTGACCGCCCACATTATAAGTCTCGAACAGTCTGCCTTTTTCCTGTACCATGTCGATTGCCTTGGCATGATCTTCCACATACAGCCAGTCGCGGACATTCTTACCATCTCCATAGACCGGAAGTTCCTTTCCCTGTAAAGCATTGTTGATGATCAGCGGAATAAACTTCTCCGGAAACTGGTAGGGACCATAATTATTGGAACAGTTCGTAATATTTGCCGGAAAATGATAAGTATCCATATATGCTTTCACTAACATATCAGAGCTTGCCTTGCTTGCCGAATAAGGACTATGCGGCGCATAGGGCGTTGTCTCATAAAAATAACCACCATCTTCCTCCAAAGAACCATACACTTCATCCGTGGAAACATGCAGAAACTTCTTGTCCGCTTTATAAGTACCGTCCGGCAGCTCCCATGCGGCTTTTGCGCAGTTTAACATAACCGCCGTGCCAAGCACATTTGTCTGCACAAACACTTCCGGATTTCTGATACTTCTGTCTACATGACTCTCCGCCGCAAAATGTACAACTCTGTCAATATCATTTTCTGCAAAAATTCTGCTGATGGCTTCCTTATCACAGATATCCGCTTTTATAAAAGTATAATTCTCCAGATTTTCAATATCCTTTAAGTTTTCCAGATTTCCGGCATATGTCAGAATATCTACATTGATAATTCTGATTTCTGTACCGTATTTTTTTAACATATAATGGATATAATTGGAACCGATAAATCCGGCTCCTCCCGTTACAAGATATGTTCTCATTTTAAGGTCTCCTTTTATATTAATTTAAGCCCGCGATATTTGAGCAAGGCTCAAATTCGCAGTTGAAATCTCTGATTCAACTAGTTCATATAGCTGATATTCATATCCACACTTCCACTGATGCCGCCGACAGTTCCTTTCGAGGAATACTGCCACATATCATAGCGGGTCGCCGTATAAGACGGGGAAATCGCATATTGCGCAAGCCAGATTTTGTAACCTGTCAGGCTTCCTGTGCTAATATAGGATGTAAACCATTCTTTATTGGCATAAATACCCGCCGCGTATCCTGAATTTTGGATGGTACTGCAGAATGCCTTACAAACTGCGGTTCTTGTTCCGGCATCTATTTTATCTCCGCGGCCTCCGCTGGATTCCACATCCAGGAAAATTGGGTAATTTAATCCGTATCCGCTTACTAAATTAATCGCCATGGACGCTTCCTCTACCGCCTCTACTTCATTGACCGCCTGACTGAAGAAATATACGCCGACTTTTAAGCCTGCATTTTTTGCGCCCTGAATATTGCTCTTAAATTTAGGGTCTTCAATCAAAGCACCTGTAGAAGAGCCACGATAACCACATCTGATAATAACATAGGATATACCTGAATTTTTCACTGCATTCCAGTCAATCGAACCGTTCCATTTTGATACGTCGATACCAAGCACTCCGGAACCGGAAGAAAGCTTTCCGTCACTGCCAAACGAATACTTCGCACCCTGAATAACCTGGTCTCCTGTCACATAATTGCCGTCTTTATCAAAGAAGTACGTACTGCCGTCAATCGTCTGCCAGCCGGTATAGGAGTAAGATGCATTGGCTTTTCGCAGATACAGTTTCTGATCTTTATAGTAATCCGCATAGGTTGCTTCTACATACTTTCCGTCTTTATTTTTTATATAAATCTGATTGCCGTCTTTATCTTTTAATTTTGTTTTGTCATCTCCTGAAACATCTTTGGTAACCGTGACTTTCCAGGTGTTTTTTGCATCGCCGCATGTTCCGGTAATCGTTGCCGTTCCTACTGACACGCCTGTCATAGTTCCGTTTTCGTCTATCTTTACGACTTTTTCATTGTCACTTTTCCATGTAACCGTGCCGCCTGTCGGTGTTGTGGTTCCTTTTATGGTTCCGGTCTTTCCTACCTGCAAAGCCGAGACACCCTCTATTTTTAACGCTGTATATTTGACATCGCTTACCTTGACATTGCAGACTAAATCAACGTGCTCCGTGCCGACTTTTACTGTTGCCGTAATTTTAGCATCTCCAATTTTCTCACCCTTTACAACGCCGTTTCCGTCAACAGTGGCAATGGACTTATCACTGGTTTTCCATTCCACAGAATAAGGACAGGATTCCCCTGATGCGGAAACGGAAAGAGTCTCACTTGCACCTTTTTGCAATTCAAAAGACGTTTTGTTTAACACAGGTTTCAGTTTGTCCAGTTTCTCTTTGTCCGATATTACTACATCCTTTACCGTAATGTTACAAGGGAACGAGTTGAACGACTTGGATTTATCTCCTATGGAAAGCGTTACCGTAACCGTAGCAGTTCCGGTTTGTTCCGCCTTAACCGTTATGCTGTTTCCGCTGCCTTCTATTCTCACCACAGAGGTACTGCTTCCCCATGACACAGAAGCCGAGGATGCATATTCTCCGGATATGGAAACAGAAAGCGTCTGGCTCTCACCCTTCGTCATCGTCAGTGAAGAACTGCTCAATGAAATTGCAAGTCCATCCAGTTTCTCCTGATTCGACGGTTCGGTCGGTGTATTGCTGTCACCGGAACCGGTTCCCGTATTACCGGAATTATCGCCGTTATTTTCATTGCCATTATTATCTCCATCACCTGGTGGTGTGGTATCTGTCTTGTCTCCATCTCCCGGTGGTGTGATATCTGTCTTGTCTCCATCTCCCGATGGCGTGGTATCTGTCTTGTCTCCATCTCCCGGTGGCGTAATATCTGTCTTATCGCCATCTCCCGGTGGCGTGGTATCTGTCTTGTCTCCATTTCCCGGTGGTGTGGTATCTGTCTTATCGCCATCTCCCTCTGTCTGCAGACTGATTCCCGGATTTACCAGTTTCACAAAAGATGTACTCATGCCGATCGTTGACGGATCCGGAATATCCGACTTTTTAATTTCTTTGTAATTATTGTCGGGATCTATCTCTTTTTTGGTAGATTCCACCCATTCCACGGTATTTGATAAAGCCGATTCAACGGCTGTGTCCTGTTTTGCCGTATCTTCTACCGCTACATTGACTTCCGCCTCTGTCTTGATTTCATCCGCTACGTCTACTTTTTTATAAGCAATCGTATCGGTGACTGTAATTGTTCCCGGAGACGGCATTATATATTTCTCATAATCCTCTCCCGTCAGTGCGACAGCCTTAACCGTATATGTACCGGCATTAACTCCCGTCTGATAAATAATACCATCTTTATCCTCATCTTTTAAGCTGTAAGTCTTACCATTATCTCCAGTCACTTCCACTTCAAACGGAACGCTGTTTATCAGCTTATTGGTACTTTTATTGACAAATTTTATCTTGATATCCGACTGGATAGACGTCAGATTCATCACCACATCTATGGATGCGTTTTGCTCCTGCTGTACTTCTTCTGTTACTGCCTCCGGCATATTAAACATTTGTGACAGTCTGGCGGATTCCGCATTGGAAACAGCTAACAATCCGCTTTCTCCAATAACACCTATCTGCTGCATTTCCGAGCCTATTTCAGCAAAAGCTTCTACCTGTTTGGATGTCATCTTTGAACCCACATATATTAGACCGGTCGCAACTGCCGCCATTACAATGAAACAGCCAAATACCACTACAACATGGTCAAGAGAACTCATATTGGCAATATAGGAACCGATGCGGGCCAAAAAACCCTCTTCGTCATCTTCATCGTCCTCGTAATACTCCTCATCATCCTCTTCGTCTTCATCATCTATCTCATAATACTCGTCATCATCTTCTTCATCTTCATCATCTATCTCATAATACTCGTCATCTTCTTCGTCTTCATCATCCTCGTAATACTCGTCATCATCTTCTTCGTCTTCATCATCCTCGTAATATTCTTCGTCGTCTTCGTCCTCATCATCTTCTTCAATTTCTTCTAATTCTTCCGTTTCATAGTCCTCATCATCTTCTTCATCCCAATCCTCTTCTTCATAAACTTCCTGTTTTTTCAGCTTTCTGACCGGTTTACGGACAGAAAGCTTTTTTACGGAACGGGCAGGCTTGGATTTCTGTATATATTCTTCAATAGTCTCGTCATCCAGGCTCAAAAATTCCAAAGTATCTTCGCTGACGTTTGTTACATTTGTCTCTTTCTTATTTTTTGTTTTACCCATATGCTTATGTAAACCTCTCTTGTTTTTACATTTACATAACATTATAACACAACCTTCTCTTATCAGCAAGGACATCCTCGCAGATATTGCGCGATACCTAACACCGCTTTTTTGCCAATTTCTGCCTGAATTCGCTTGACTTTGCCTTCCGAAACTGACACAATATAAGTGCAACATTACAATTTCAACATTATCAACTGAGAAAAGGGGAATTTTTCATGATGTACATGCACTATTGTAAACGTTGCCGCCATGTCCATATGCTGAATGGACATAAGCGTTCCTGTCCTAATTGTAATGAAAGCATTACGGAGCTTAAAATTTCTTACATGGATTATGCTGCCATGGATCGGGAACAGAGGAATCTTTTTCTCTCCCGTCTGGCAGATGATGTGCAGCTACAGGATTTAAGCACTACTTACCGTATGTATAAATATAGTAAGTGGTACAAAGAACTTCACGCACAGCTCCCACAAACCGCTATCATTACTTATACCTTAACAGGAGAGCCCGAAGTGAGTCATTTCGCTTAAGGCGGCAGATGTAAAGAGCGCAGCCAATCCGGCATTGGCAGCGCTCTTTCTTACGAATTTCTTAAAATTTTGTGAATACATGGATTTTTATGCCTATTCATAGTAAAATATAACATATCAGAACTTGTATACGGAGGACAGCTATGAATCAGGATACGGAAAAAAAGCCATTTCATATTAATCCACACATTGTATTTTTATTGACAATTGTACTTATTGTCATTATTTGTGCTTATAAGCTTTATAAATGGAACAAAGGCGTTACGCCTGACGATGATGCATACGAACCGACAACCGATTTTGATGTCGAAGCTTTAGACACCATCATTCCACTTGCACCCGATAAACTGGAAGGGCATGAAGACGATGGTGTCACAACTATTCTCTTCCTCGGAGATGACCCCCTTTCCTTAGATAAGGGAGATACCGGAATTGCAAAACAGGTTGCTGCCAAAACCGGTGCAACCGTTTATGACGGTTCTTTTACAGGTACTACGATAGCCGCTGCATATAGAGCATTCAACAACGTCTACTGGATGGATGCGTTAAGCCTGTCCTATCTGGCGGATGGAATTTGCTCCGGTGATTTTTCCACTATCATGTCCGCCGCTTCCTACAGCAATGACCCCGATTTTGTTCCTACTGTGGAAATGCTGCAAAATCTGGATATGAACAGTGTGGATATCATCTGCATCGTATATGATGCCAGCGACTATATTAACGAAAGGCCCAGTGACGACCCGAACGATCCATATAACATCGTAGCTTACACCGGCGCGCTGCGCAGCGCTATTACCCGTTTTCAGGAAACTTATCCGTTTATCCGGATTGTTGTAATGTCGCATACGTTCTGTCACAGCATCAACGAAGAGGGTAACTTCCAAAACGGAGACCGCGCCGATTTAGGACATGGCACTATAAGCCACTATTTGCTAAAAGAGCTGGACGTTACAAACGACTGCGGAGTTTCCTGTATTGATAATTTCTATGGTTCCATTAACGAAGACAATTATCTCGATTACATGACAGACTATATCCATTTGAATGACGCCGGAAAGGAACTGCTGGCACAGCGTTTTGTAGACTGCATCCTGCCGCAGAAGAATCAAGAATAGTGTGAAGAGAAGTTCTAAAACTTCACACTCTAATAAGTTCCGGAGAATAATTCTTCAAAATCAAAAGCATCAATGAGCAGGCGTGTTTCCAAAAGCGCCTGCTTCATTTCTTCTTTTGACGCAATCTCACAGCTTCCATCGGCAAAACACTCTGTCATATAATAATTGATATCCCGGTGATAATGTGTATAATCTGCGTAATTATCCAAATTTGTGACAATCCACTCCTGATTCGGGAAAAAGAAAAGCCGCACGTTGTCATATGCAAGCAGTCTGTCTGCAATATACTGATACTCTGCTATCGTTGCATCCAGATGGTTTTCGCAAATCACATCATTCCAGTACAAAATGCTGTAAGGAGGAAAAAAGACATAAAAAACGGTATTCGGATTTTCTTCTATATATGGGCAGATATTCACCGCAAGATTTAACTCTACGCTTTCCAGATAGGCATCCTCCGGTGTCTCCACCTCTACCTGTTCCGGCGGCTCATAATTGTGCATGACCCACTGTTTATTATAATACTCGTCCGTCCACCAGCTTTGATAAACCGTTGCAAGGTCCGTTTTCTCCGGGTCCGCCATCGGTCGGAGAATATAATTGAGAAACACATCTTTATTCAGTAAATACTGAATATCATTACTGTATTTATCATCATATAAGTATTCCGGAATCGGATATTTTGTCTCTATCACGCCGCCTGTATAAGTCATGACATCAACGCCGAGAAAAACAGCGTCCACCTTATTTTTGCCTGCAAAAATAAGTTTCATGATATTGGCCTGGTCTTTCGGATAGGCGCCGCTGTAATTTAATTTAATCGTGTTGAGCCCAAGCAGGTCTTCAAACCAATGCGTATTAAAATTAACCGTCATGGAAGAACCCAGAATAACGCTGTCGTACTCCATATGTTTCGCCATACCCGGATTCTGGCTGAGCTGGTTGTCTACCAGATATGGAAAATCGTCAAGCGGAGCATGATAATGAAAAAACGGATCAATATAAACCACAAGCGCCGCAACGGCCGCCAGCAGCACCGCTATAGTGACCAATCCGGTCAAAAAGAACTTTTTAAAAGGATTCATAATTATAACCCTGCCCCTTTCTCAGCCTGGAAATTTTATCAAAATACTATTTTTGTCAAAAATTAAAATATAAGAAGGTGCTGACTTGCGAAAGCGAAAGAATGCACCATACAAAAACCGCACCCAAAAGAACTGCAGGAACTGCCTTTGCCTTGACTTTATCCGTCATCTGCACCGCATTTTTGCTAAACATTGCAAGATAAATTCCCGCTGCTAAAACGACAAACATTAAAATATATCTGCTGTATGCCATGGCATCCAAATGCAGAACTTTTAAGACGTACCATAACTCATCCATCTGGAAGCACTCTGCCAGAGCCATCGACAATTTCTGCATTTTTCCTTTCCATACAATACTAAGCAGGCTGTTTGCCTGTGCCACGTTTTCCGCCCGGAAATAGACCCATGCGATACTGACATAGAAAAACAGGCACACTCTTGACAGTATTGTCATCGCCTTTGTTTTTGACAAATGTGTCATTTTATTTCCGCAATGATTCTGCCACCATCTTGTGACAACATATAAAACGCCGTGCATCATACCCCAGACAATAAAGTTCCAGCCGGCGCCATGCCATAAACCGCTCAAGAAAAAAACAATGAGAAAATTCAGATACATCCGTCCTTCCCCCTTGCGGTTTCCGCCAAGCGGGATATAAACGTAACGCGTAAAGAAACGGCTTAATGTGATATGCCATCTTTTCCAGAAATCAACAATATTTACCGCCTGATAAGGGGAATGAAAATTAACCAGTATCTCAATGCCGAGCATTCCGCCGATTCCCCTTGCCATATCGCAGTAACCGCTGAAATCAAAGTAAAGCTGTAAGGAATAAAAGGCAAGAAGGAGAACCGCATCCATCCGCCCTAAAAGTTCTATATTAGCATATCCATAGTCCACTCCCGCACCGAACGTGTCCGCCAGAATTACCTTTTTAAACATACCCAGAATAAAAAGAATAAAACCGCGCGAAAAGCGTTCCCAGTCAAATGACATCTTTGTCATATTTTCAAACTGGGGAAGCATCTCCGACTGACTCACAATCGGTCCTGCCACCAGCTGCGGAAAGAAAGCAACAAACAGAACATACGGAAGCAGTTTGCAGTTTTTGATTTCTCCCCTGTATGTATCTACCAGAAATCCTATCTGCTGAAACGTAAAGAAACTGATGCCAAGCGGCAAAATTACATGCTTCAGTAAAAAAGAAGTGCCGAAAACCGCATTACAATTTTCTACGAAAAAATCATAGTACTTAAAATAGAATAAAATTCCAAGATTCACAGCCACTGCAAGGGCAAGTATGCCTTTTGCTGTCTTGCGGGATATGATGCGGGATAACACACAATGAAAAAAATAATTGCAGGCAATGCTGAAAATCATAATCAGAAGATAATTTATCTGAAAATAGGCATAAAACCAAAAAGACATAACAATCAGAAAAAGCTGCGCCAATTCTTTTTTATTCCAGTGAAGCAAACTATAATATCCTATCAGACAGACAGGAAAAAATAAAAATATAAAAATATAGGAATTAAACAGCATAACTTATTCCCCTATCTCCGTATCCTGATAAATCAAATAATTCTCTGTCCCCGCATACAAGATAAAGCCATAATCTGTTAACGGTTCCTCGATTTCCCTGTCTTTTTTCAGGACGACATAATTACACCCGTGTGTCCTTGTCAGTTCCACAAAAGAAGACGTCTGTATCACATCCGCTTCCTCCATTGCCTCATGCAGTTCATGATAGTAATCCCATCTGGCAATTATCATTTCCCTGCCATAGGGCATATTGACTCTGGTTGTATACTGTCTGATATAATACAGCAAATCCGCCGGAACAAGCGCCATCACACGCCCCTCTTCCGGATCTATCAGCTCCGCTACCTCAATCGCTTCCTGCGGCAGATGATACCAATTCTGCGCTTTGGTAATATTCTCGCTCTTGTATACAAAGCTGCCGCACGCTATGACAGCAGCGCAGAGAATCACCAGCCCGATTTTTCGATAGCGTCCGCACAATTTCAACATACCGTAGCCGCTGACAATACTCATCTGCAACAGCCAGAGCAGGCGATAATAAATCTCCGCATCGTCCAAAAGCGCGACAAACGCTTTCCGAAAAAGCGGACAGAAAAAGCAGACAAGCAAAAGCGTCGGCACATAAACAAAAACAACGCGCAGCCGCTTCTCTTTCTCCATCAGCCACAAATACAGCAAAAAGAAGAAATAGATAACGAACAAAAATTTATATTGATGATATCCTACATAATTTTGAAAAATAACCAGACTTTCTAAAAAAATACCCCACATATGCAAAATCCTTTCCCTGACTGCAGATAAAGAAAGATTACAGCAATTCTAGCGTGTCAATACCCAATAGAGCAAAACATAAACCGCACTCGGAATACAGGTCAGCCCCAATTTTACCGCTATCCTGATATCCCGCTCCACTATCATAAAGAAAAATGCCATCATTGCCAAAAGAAAAACCAGCAAAAAAACCGCAATGGAACTGCACACGCCGGCTGTCATATTCAGGCAGACAAGCATGATCCATATCCCTGCGTCCCGTCTTTTCTCCTTTTCTTTCTCAAAAAGCCATAAGACAAGCAAAAAGAGCATCGGTATGACAAAACTGCCTGCCACGGATTTTCCCTGCCATGTCCTCGTCAGAAAAAACGTCTCGTTTGTATATATCGAAACATTGCCGAACATCTGAAACATTCCCATGATAATCATAAAAACCGGAATGTTTTCTTTGCGGGATGCAAAAAGCGTCTTTGCAATCTCATAATAGACAAGATAACTGAGCGGTATTAATATAAGCGGCATAATCACATGGGAAACAATGGTTGCATGCATATCCGCCTTTACCGCTGTAAAAGCAACCCACATCGGGAAAACCGCAAGCGCGTGTCTGGCATCTAAAGGCGCCGAACGTCCCGTATACGGTTGATTTCTATACATAGCGCCGTTTTGCTGCGCCATCAGAGACTGCACTACATAATAGGCGTCATCTCCATCGAAAGAAGCCCTTGTTACCGACATATACAACTGGAAGCCAACCAATGCAAAAAACAAAATCCATTCTATTCTCGCTTCTATACCGGGTCTGTACGGCACAGTATCGGATATCAACGGCCGCTCATAACTCCTCCGTCTCTGCACTCCGTCAAAATAGCATACGATAATTCCCGAGGTGGCAAGCAGAATCGCAGCCACCATAAACCATCGCAGCACAAAAAGAAAGTTATCATATTGGATCAAAACAACCGCCGGTATGGTAATTACTTCAAAAACAGCCCACATAAGCAGATAACCCGCCAACAAAACCACACCTATATTTTTTCTCTTAGACGATAGAAAATGAGCCGGTATCAGACCGATACAGAACGGAATCGCTATAAGCCAAAAAATTAAACCGGTTACTTGTATCATAAACAACTCTATACCTTTCTTTTTTCATTATCAGAAATCGTAAAACTATAGTAACAGTTTAGCGCAAATCGGACAATATGTCCACTCTTCCATGTAAAGACAGTCTGTACATTAAGCGATAAATGTGGTAACATATATAGTGTGAAAAATAAATTTTTCACACGCGAGTATTGTACAGGCGTTGATAACGCCTTTGCACAAACTCGCAAGTTAAGCAAGAATGGAGATTTTATGAAAAAAGTATATATTATCGGCGCCGGTCCCGCAGGATTGACTGCCGCTTATGAATTATTACAGCAGAGCAAAGACTATGAAGTCATTGTTCTGGAAGAAACCAACGATATGGGCGGTATATCAAAAACGGTAAACTATAAAGGCAACCGTATGGATATGGGCGGACACCGTTTCTTCTCCAAAGTGCCAAGAGTCAATGAATGGTGGAATCATATGCTTCCGCTGCAAGGCTCTCCAACTTATGATGATATTATTTTAAATCGGCAGATGACGTTAACACCGGGCGGACCCGACCCCGAAAAAGAGGACAAGGTTATGCTCCGTCGTCATAGGGTATCCCGTATTTATTATAATAAAAAATTTTTTGATTATCCGATTTCTTTTAAATTGGAGACTTTTACTAATTTAGGACTGGTTACGGATATTCAGGCCGGTTTCAGTTACCTTGCCGCTCTCATTCATAAACGCAAGGAGAACTCTCTTGAAGATTTTTATATTAACCGCTTCGGCAGAAAACTATATTCTATCTTCTTTGAATATTATACGGAAAATCTCTGGGGAAGACATCCACGCGAAATCGCTCCCGACTGGGGCGCGCAGCGCGCAAAGGGATTGTCTATCACGGCGATTGTAAAAGATATGCTCGGGAAATTGCTGCCCGGAAAGAAAAACCGCAAAGTAGAAACTTCCTTAATTGAAGAATTCAGTTATCCAAAACTCGGACCCGGTCAGTTGTGGGAAGTAACTGCGGAAGAGATTCAGAAGCTTGGCGGCACTATTTTAAAAAACTGCAAAGTAACGAAACTTCACAAAGATGCGGACAACCATATTACTTCTTTAACTTATGAATCAGACGGAAAAGAAGTCACTGTAGAAGGGGATATTTTCATTTCCTCCATGCCGATTAAGGATTTGGTGGCAGGCATGAACGATGTGCCGGAAAAGCCCGCCGAAATTGCCGCAGGACTTCCTTACCGCGATTATATGACCGTCGGTATCCTGCTGCCGAAGCTCAATCTGAAAAACAAAACGAAAATGAAAACAG
>CAZKOR010000037.1:18307-24511 GCA_964554405.1 uncultured Bacteroides sp.
GTCGGTATCCTGCTGCCGAAGCTCAATCTGAAAAACAAAACGAAAATGAAAACAGTCAGCAATATCGTTCCCGACTGCTGGATTTATGTACAGGACCGCTCCGTACAGCTTGGCAGACTGCAGATATACAACAACTGGTCGCCTTATATGATTAAAGATTTGGAGCATACGGTATGGATAGGTTTAGAATATTTTGTGGCTGAAGGCGACAAATACTGGACGATGCCGGATGATAAATTTATCAAATTTGCAGTGGACGAAATTGTTAAAATGGGACTCATTGATAAACCCGAAGATGTAATCGATTCCCATGTGGAAAGAGTGAAAAAAGCATATCCTGCTTACTTTGACACTTATAATGAAATTGACACACTGATAGATTATTTAAAAACCATTGACAATCTGTATTGCGTAGGCCGCAACGGACAGCACCGCTACAACAACATTGACCACTCTATGGTAACTTCTTTTGAAGCCGTAAAAAATATTGTTAATGGTATCTCGAACAAAGATAATGTCTGGAATGTCAATACGGAAAAAGAATATCACGAATCTTAACGACACAAAATACGGCAGTTACCGGTTACTGATAAAAACCGGTAATTGCCGTTTCTACTGCATCTCGTATCAGCTTCATACCATCCGGTTTAAAATGTACACCGTCAGACACATACTGATTCATATTGTCTATTGTAACACCGCAATGCTGCAAGTCAATAATTGTACATCCTTTTGCGGCGGCAATGATTTCAATCTCCTGGCTGTAATCTTCTGATGTCATCCCCTGCCCATTTACAAATATATCAAAAGGTCTATCGGTTCCCCAATCCCCAATGAGCGGAAGATTGCAGCAGAAAATATCCGCACCGGGATAATATGCCGCCAGTTTATCTAACATCAGACTATAGGCATCGCTGAAATTATCGATTTCTCCCTCTTCTACATACTGTGTCCCGTCATTACTTCCAAGAGGAACTGCATTAAGGAAATCATTCGTCCCCATATATACAATAATAATATCCGGATAAGTTCCATTATTTCCCATCAAATCGGCAATCCGAAAATCGCTGCATCCATGCTGCGGATTATCCATGCCTGTAGAATCCCCTATACAGGTACTGCCGGCACTGGAAGCATTGGAGCATAACTCCATATTCATATCATTCATAACCATCTTCCACCATGTCTGATTGACATATGCCACATCGCCGTTCATCGGATAATAATCATAATAACCTTCAGGAATCCATTCCTCAAATGTGGAAATACTGTCTCCCATAATGGAGAAAGTTTTCTGCGAGAGCATGTCGGAATCATCTTTTTCGGAATCACTCTGCTCGATCAGCTCCTCCGGCTCCTCTGCTTCATTCTGCTGTAGTGTCTGCTCTGAATCATTTACACTCTCCTCGGAAAACTCCTGCGTTTCTTTTTCCTTATCCGGCTCCTTAGAAGTGCATCCACCGATCCATACACATGCACTAAGCATGCCGCATAGAAGTATTTTGTTTATCTTTATCATCTGAATACCCTTTCCCGCAGCCAGCGATATCTATTTGCTTTTAAATACCGACTGTCTTGCCCCGTGCATTTTATCATGGTGTTTTAAAATATCATCCACGGCATCCATGCGAAGCCCTGCATCAATAAAATCGCAATACTTACAGAAAGGATACTTATCCCTTCCCTCTTTCACGGCATCCCGCAGTTCCTGATATTTTTTACTGTTCCATCCCTCTTTTAACGTCACTTCATGCAAATCGGCCAAATCCGTTACCTCGAAATTATCACAACAGCAGACGCCGAGTTTTCCGTTCGGCATAATCCACATATCCGTATAGGGCATCAGACAGGTTTCTTTGATAATCTTACCTTTGGACTGCTTATTCGGTGCACTGCCGGCGCGATTGGTCAGCACTTCTTTCAAATACCGAATCTGTATTAAAATATCTACATCCTGAAATTCTTCCGGGTGCTTTTTTACATATTCATAAATGACTTGGATATTTTCGTGCATTTTCATATCCAAACAATAATTATTGATGATTAACTGGTCTACATAGGGAACGATTGCCTTTACCCTGTCAATATTCAAAAGCAGCCCGTTCGTGGACATAAAGATAAAAGCATCCGGCAGTTTTTCTCTGGCATATTTGTGAAGTTCTACGATTCTTTTATCCAGCCATGGCTCATTGTTTCCGTATAATGTCAAATGCCCTTTATAATTCCAGTCATGAAGCTGGTCTATAATGGAATAATACATTTCATCCGGCATCATCATATACGGACGTTTTTCCGCATGGATATTTGCCGTACAAAATTCACAGGTACTGTTACAGCGGTTGACTGTCTCCAGATTGACAATAAGCGGATGCGGCGCTTCTTTTTGTCCGTAAAAATATTCTATATACCGCTTCTGCTGCTTTCTTCTCGTCAGAAACTGTAATTTCAAATAACTCTCTGTTGATAACTTCGGTAAATACTTTCTTGCATTCCAGCCAAGCACTCCTGCAAAATTGTGTACTCTGATTGCCATATTGTATTCTCTCTTTCTATTTTAGTGTACTGCGTGTTTGCTCTCATAAACATAAATTGTATAAGCGGCATCGTCCAAGGTATAACTGTCAAGCAGCCTTAAGCCTGTCTCATCCGCGTTAGTAAGCTCCCACCTTGAAAAAATATAGGTTCCGCCAAGGTTTCTAAAACTTTCTTCATCTATATAAATATCATAATCCGTTGCATAAACGGTTTTCGTTGCACTCACAATGCTCAAATCCGTGCCGGAATATAAATAAACGCGCGCCCCCCAATCATCATAATAAATTCTGGTTGCTTCCATTCTGTCAAGAGCCGGTGCAATGATTTTCCGGAAGTCCTCTTTATAACGCTGCGAATAGAAGCCGAGATAACCGTCTAACGTAGCAATACCGTTATATTCCAGAATGGCAGGGTGAAATCCGTATGCCGCCGACCACTCTCCCTGATAGCCAATATCTTCTTTAATCTTCTCAAATAAATCTACCGCATAGAACTGCTCATAGTCAAGTTCATCCACTTCCGTTCCATGAAAATATTCATAGGCACGATAATAACATGTATAATAAAGGTCATTATATCTGGTTGGGGTTAGAATAACAGCCAAAGCTGCAATACAAATAATGCCGTTTGCCGCCCAGCTCCACATGACACCTTTGTCATAAAGCTGTTTCAATAGTAAAAACAGCGCACTATACCACAAAAAGGGATTGAACCATATCGTCCGGTTAAACTGCCATCCTTTTAACGGAGGAAGTAATGTTTCCACAAGCGTCCTGACAGGCTCGCAATCATACAACCCGTATATCAAAGCGTTAAATACAAGAAAAAGCATAACAAAATTAAAGGTATCATGCAAGATATTTTTTGCCTGCCCCTTCCACAGATACCACACATTATGGGCAAGAAAATAAATCATACATACCGGCAGTACGATTTTGGTATGCACACCGTCCGCGTGAAAAATTCCTTCTATTAATACAGTCAGAATTTCACTTCCTATCTGTGCAGGCGAGAGTGACGGATTGACAAGCGTGGAACGGATTGTTACTTCATCACTCAAAAGCATCTGTCCAAACAAACGATATTCACACACAACATAACCAAGCGCCAATACGAAAAATGCCGCAAGCAGGGAATATGCCGGTTTTTTATCTCTGACAGACAGCCATATCACTGCGATGAAAAGATAACCCAAAATAAAAATGCCGACATAGCTAAAATAAGAGAGAAGCGGATAAAGAAACAGCAAAAGATAAAGTTTCTTTGACGGCTCCCTGTATATTCTGATAAGCAGATAAGCGGCAAGCGGCATGGACGCAAAAGCAAATCCAAATGCCGGAAATACATTTAAAATACCATAGACAAATCCCGTCATGTAAATGAGCGGGCGGTATGTGAGATATTGCGCCGGATATAGCTGCTTTGCCAAAAGCCTAAAAGATACGATAGCAATAACAACCTTTAACAGCAGCCCCAGCACATAGGCTGTGAAAGTCGGAAAAATCATATAAAGAAATGTATATAACGATAACTCCGACGGCAGATTATCTCTGCTGATTCCGCCAAGAAACGGCACGTCCACACCATGTTTCCAGAAAGAAGACGTATTCTTCAACATCTGAAACTGTGCCAGGAATAAATCCATATTATCATGGACACCGATATAACTCTTTTCCCCATAGTAGGAAAAGACACCGCTCTCCAAAAGCAGGAAGCCCGCTATCGGAAAGAAAAACCAGTATTTTGTCAACCACAGAAACCATTTCTGCTGTGTTATTTTCTTCATTCCTCAATTCTTCTCCCGTCTGCGAAATACGAAAAACTTCTGTCCGAAGAAATTCAGTATGATAAACAGTCCCATGCCAAACACCATCGCTATATTATCCACAATCACTGCAGGCTCTGTGCCAAGCATCTCTGCCATGCGATTTACAAGCGAAGCTATCGACTGTAATGACAATACATATGTGACAGACGGCCGCGCCACACTGAATGCAATCAGATAGCAGGCAATAATATTAATGGCGAATCGCCAGGGAAGCCCTTTGTCTTTATTTTCTACTTTAAAAGTAAGTTTGCTGTTGGCATGATAGGAAAAAACGCTGCCAATAAAATAGGAAATTCCAGTGGAGACCCAGTAATTCATATGAATAAAATTATACAGGACTGCCATGATGCCCCAGCCCATCAACGTGTTGATAACGCCCACCATGCCAAAATGAATCACTTCCATTATAAAATCTTTATGTTTTTCAAAAAATGCCATTATTCTCCTCCATCCATTTCGTCCGGTCTATTGCAATAACACTGTTTTTACCGTAAAACTGTGCCGTTGCCCAACTGGTAAAACTCTCACTGTCCCCCGTTATCGGCATGTGCATGAGCGGTCCTTGTACATCATTAATAAACGGCACAACCACATCCTCTACACTTTCGTCTTCCATCAGTCTCGTCTGCAAATCCATCTGTTCTTTATAATCTGCAGCCTGTCCACTCACAACATAAACAAGAGAAACATAAGATGTACTGATTCTTATATTACTCCTGCAAAGAAACGCCAATAAGAAACAAAGCACGATTCCCGGCGCTGCTATCATTTTAAGAACCTTTTTATCGGTATTTTCCTGCCACTTTGCCCTCATTTTTCCCGCCAGTGTATTGGCAATAATCAATAAAATTCCCGAAGAAGTCAGCAGAAAAACCTGAAAATTCATATTCGGCACGCCGCCCGAAACTTCTACCTCCGCATAAACGGCCGGCGCCTGCATTGCGCTGTACAGACAGTAAAGCATCAAAGAAAGCCATATCGGATGTGCAAAAGTAAAACTTTTCTCCTCTGCACAGAAAACAATGATAAAAAGGATAAACAAAAAAAGCAGACCAACTAAGACAAGCGGTCTTTCCTGCCAATATTTTCCTATATCCGTGATTCCATACAAAAAGGATTTTCCTATGGTTTCAATCCCTTTCAATACGGAAAATCCTAATTCTTCACCTGCCCGCACCTTATTACCCGGCGCTTTCATGCTCATAATCAAACCTGTCAGTTCCGTGCATACAGGCAGCAATAAAGTCAGAATTCTTTTATCTTTTTTTAGAACCCATACGGCTATCTGCGTATAACACGCCGCAATCAATACAAATAATGCAGCCTGATAATTGGATCCGCCCAGTAATGTCATAAAAATAACAATCGCTATGTATGTGTGTTTCTTATATTCTTCCTGATATTGTAACAGCCATGCTACTACCATCTGGCACATTGCAAATGGCAGCATATAGTGAGCGCAGCCATTATACCAGTATATCGCAGATTTTGTACTGGGAATAAATTCTATACTGATCATTAAAAAGCATACCGTGATTAACAGGTAACTCCATCGATTCAATCTGATATTTCTACACAATATCTGCCTAAATAAATAAAAGGTACTTCCAATCCATACAAACAGCATCAAAAGCGCCACAATAACATAAGCATTATCGCTGAATACTTCCGGCTGTAAGGCAAACAAAAAAATACTAAACCATGTTCCCTGCCAGCTTGTGTAAAACTGCCGGACAGTCCGCCATGCCTGCCTGCACACCTCAACGAGCGAATGTGTCCCCACCCACGCCGCTCTTGTATAAGTGCCATAGTTGTAATCATCCCCTGTTGCCCTGTTCACA
>CAZKOR010000038.1:0-23756 GCA_964554405.1 uncultured Bacteroides sp.
ACTCCCGTTGTGTAATGTTTCGACTGACAGCTTGAAAACAATCTCCGTGTAAAAAACCGAAAGGGACAAAAAAGCAGCCAGCGATAATTTCTTTTTTCTTTTCTTCTTTTGTAAATTCACCATGTCTTGACATTGCAAGCGCTTTGACTTGCATAGTCCTTTTATACTGCCATTTTACATGCCCCATGCATCATAGTTGCATCATTTTTGTATCATTCTTGCATCTTTTTTGCATCATTTTTGCATCATCTTTCTTTTCGTTGTCAGTCTGTAAATGTGCTCCGGCTGCGCCGGACACATGCCACAAAAAAAGCACCCCTTAGGTGTTTGCCATAAGGAGTGCCGTACCTTTGATTGTCAGTTTCTTTATTTTGTTTTGGATTGTTTTATTGTTCTGCATGGTAAGCCCTCCTTTCGGTAATCATAATTTGTATTAATAAAATGAAAAAAATGCCGCAAATCCCATAAAACAGGCATTTACGGCACACTATAAAACTTATACAAACGTACCTGATTCCTCTTATTCCTTAACGGAACCCAGAGTAATTCCTGATACAAAATACTTCTGCATGAACGGATAAATAACCAGAATCGGGATTGTTGCAATCACAATCTTAGCAGAATTAAAAGTTCTCTGAGACATCAAATTGATCATCTGCTCTGTTGACATCTGATTAGTATTCGACATGTTGATAACCAAAGACTGAATATAGGTCTGTAATGGCACCTTCGAAGGAGTATTGATCAACAGCATACCATCGAAAAAGTTGTTCCAATGTCCTACGACAGAAAACAGCGTAACAGTCGCCAGTGCAGGTTTTGCTAACGGTACGCAGATCATCAGCATCATTTGCAGCTGATTAACTCCGTCTATCTTCGCAGACTCCTTAATCGCCTTCGGCTGATTTCGGAAAAAATTCATAAGAAGAATCACGTTATAGACAGGTACTCCACTTGGGATTACCAGCGCCCAAATACTGTTTAACAGCCCTGTCTCCTTAATTACGAAATACCATGGAACCAGACTTGCTCCAAACAACATACAAAAAATAGTAAACCACATATAACGGTCTCTCGACGGAAATTCCTCTTTTTCCAGAGACAGGGGATAAGCCATCAGCACAGTGCAGATCAAATTAATACCTCCGCCCAGAATAACCCTTTCCACTGAGACCATAAAAGCCTGAAAAAATCGTGAATCCTGAATCAGATATTCATAGGAAGCCAGCGTGAATTCTACCGGCAGGAAACTCACCTGACCTGAAACCGCAGCATTTTTACTGCTCAATGACAATGCAAGAACATGAAGCAGCGGCAACAGGCAGCAAAGTCCAAGCAAAACAAGGAAAAACAGTACCACAAAATCAAATATCCTATTTTCTTTTGTCTTATACTTTAACATAGCTGCACCTCCCTAGAAAATCCGATAGTTGGCGAATCTTTTGGCCAGGTAGTTGGACGTAATAATCAACACGAAACTAACTACTGATTTCAACAGCCCAATCGCTGTCGCCAAAGAATACTGCGCACTTTCAAAACTCATGCGGTAAACATATGTATCAATAATATCGCCTGTCTGATATATAATCGGGGAATACATATTATAAATCTGGTCAAACCCCGCATTCAAAACATTTGCGATATTCAGAGTTGCAACCAGCACAACTGTCACCCGGATACCCGGCAGCGTAATATGCCATATTTTCCTTAGTCTACTGGCGCCGTCTATCGATGCAGCTTCATAAAGTTCCTGATTGATACCTGCAAGAGCCGCTATAAATATGATTGCTCCGTAACCGAATTCCTTCCACACATCAAGGGATATCATAATTCCCTGAAATAATTTATTGCTCCCCAAAAATACAATCGGTTCCTCCAAGATTCCCAGATTAATCAATACTGTATTGATGATTCCGCTTCCATCCAGAATATCCCGAAAGATCATCGCCAAAATAACCCATGAAAGGAAATGCGGCAAAAAACAAACTGTCTGTACCCATTTTTTAAATATTTTTCCCGGCACTTCATACAGCAAAATCGCAAAAAAAACTGATATGATCAGATTAAATATGATTTTTCCTACCGCTATAACCAAGGTATTCCTAAAGATAGCAAATGTATCTGGAAGCATGAACATGTATCGGAAATTATCTAACCCCACCCATGGAGATTTAAAGAAACCAAGTATTGGCTGAAAATTCTGGAATGCCATAATGTTCCCAAAAAAAGGAAGTATGGTATAAATAAATAAAATCAGAACTCCCGGAAGCAGCATGAGATGAAGAGGCCAAGTTTTTTTGATTGAAACTTTTTTCCTGCCTTTATTTTTGTTCATACAAATCTCCTTTCCAAAAAGGGGAGAGACAAATGCTCTCCCCATGTTTCCGGATACCTTCTACTGTACCATAGCTTCCAGTTCCGCAATTATATCGCTTCCTCCCAAAGAGTTCCACTGTTCTACATAAGAATCAAATTCATCTATAGATCTTTCTCCGCTAAGAATTCCAAGGAAAGTCTCATCCTCTATTTTTTCCAATGTTGCCCATTTACTGTCCATGGTTGCTGTCTGCGCATAAGAAGCATCAAATACCTGATTCATGTTATCAGCCTCCAGTCCTAACAGCCCTGCTGCTCTTGTATAAGCCCAGCCCGCTACATTGTTCGCTGCATTTGCTGCGGCAGGATCTTCTGTAGCCGCCATATAAGATTCATACCACTGTAACGCTTCTCCACTCAAAGTGGATTCATCTGCTTCACCGTTTGCTACAGCCAGTGCTGCAAGAGCCTTTCCTTCCTTATCATCATATCTGGAAAGCAAAAGGCTGAATGGCATTGATGTCCAGCTATACGGATCGGACGGATCAGATTTCAGGCTGACGCCCTGATCCTGATCGATATCAAACTGATAGTTCATCGTCTTGATGACCGCTTCTTTTATAGCATCCGAAGAACCGCTTTTCACTACAAGATAGCTGCTGGAAGGCGATGTCATAGCAGTATTATATTTTCCATCCTCCGCCAGAGGCGCCAGATAACAGTTCCAGTAAATCGTAGGATCATCCGCCAGCATATTGTTTAACGGCCAGCTCATATTCCACCATGCACCGAAAAATACACCACCATGTCCGCTCGTAACGATTTCTTCGCAAGTCGCGCTGTCACGAACTACAAAGGAAGAATCTATTACACCGTCCTCAACCAACTTACGGATCCCTTCTAATGCCTGCTTGGTTTCAGCTGTGTTTGACCCGTAAACGATATTGCCGTTAGCATCTGTTACAAAATGCTTAGGATAAGAACCATACATAGCGAACAATGCATCGAGTCCGTAAGAATTATTACCGTTCTCAGATGTGATATCGGAATAAACGACAAGTCCGTTCTCCGCACCCTTCTTTTCTTTGAATACATTCACAATATTAACAATATCATCCACTGACTCAGGCGCATCAAGTCCCAGTTCCTCCATCCAGTCGCCCCTTACGAACAACATCGGAATACCATCCGCACCGGGAGTAATATTCGGCATTGCCATTATCTTTCCATCAAAGGTAACACTTCCAAAGCTGATACCTTGTGTTGTTTCATAAGCCGCTTTCAGGTTGTCAGAGGCATATGTATTATAGGCATTTGTCATATCCTCTACTGCTCCTGCAGCCACAAGCTGACGAAGCTGTGATTCCGTTACGGTCATAACATCCGGTATTTCACCCGATGTAATTGCCATACTCACTTTTGTTTCATAAGAGTCAGAAGGTACGGAAAAGTCATATACATATTCTACTCCCAGCTGTTCGCTTATATGGCTTACAAGATAATTGTTGGCTGAATCCTGACCTGACAGATAAGATGCAGATGTATCCTCGGTACGTCCTATATGAATCGTAACGCTCTCAGACACAGGACCGTATGGATCTACGGTTTCATTCGCTGTTTCGTCAGAGGTTCCTACGGTGTTATCTGTCGCAGGGCTATCAGTTGTGCTGCCACCCCCACCGCTTGTATTTCCGCCGCTTGTATCCTGACTGTTACCACAGGCAGTCAAAGAAGCAGCCATAATTAACGCAAGAATGACGGACAATTCTTTTTTAAATAACTTTTTCTTCATTTTATCTTCTCCTTTCGGTTCTTCAGGCAGACGGCGGCAGAGCGGTTCGCGCGCTTCCTTCTCCTGCAGCCAGTGCATATTTTACTGCCTATAAGATATTATAGAAAATAACCTCTGGAATTTATATATCAAAAATTTGACATTCGCTTTCGTTTCTTGTACTCTTTCCATGAAAATATTACTTATTTTTTCGCGTATGTTATAATTTAATTTGAGAAGTATCTGCGTTAAATTGAATAGAATAGGGGATTTTAATATGTTGCATGCACTCATTGTAGACGACTCGAAAGCAGAGCTTGATGTATTGCTTTTTCTGATCAATCAGAATTCACTGCCTTTGTCCATCGTTACTGCTTTCAACGGAGAAGAGGCACTGACAAAACTACATGAAACTACTTTTGATATTCTGATTACAGACATCCGTATGCCCTTTGTGGATGGTCTAGACCTCGCAAAAGAAGCACGAACCCTCCATCCGAATATTGTAATTATCATCAGCAGCGGCTATCAGGATTTTTCCTATGCCAAAACTGCTATTTCCCTCGGGGTAAAGGAATATCTGCTCAAACCTATCAATCCGACCGAGTTTGTCTCCCTGATTAAACGGCTCATAAATCAAATTACAGAAGAAAAAGAACTTCTTCAGAATGACAATTTAAAGATAGTTTACAGCCGGAACCAAATTACGCATCAGTTGATTAACGGAACACTCCGTCCTCAAAAAGACGGTTTGCTGCCGGATAATATTCGTGCGATCATGCCCGCTTCCTGTGTACTGGTTCTGGTAAGCGTAGAAGAAAAGGAACTGTCCGCTCTGCAAAATCTGCGGTCGGAAATCGTTCACCTTGGAAATCATTTTTGGGAATATGCATGCCGCTATATCCAAATAAAAGAAGGATTGCTTCTCATTCTGGACTCCCCTCCCTTTCCCAACGATATGACTGACGAAATCCTAAATGAACAAGCGGAATTCTTTTCCGAAAAACTGCAGCAAATGTATCGGCTTATCTTTCAGGCTGCGGCTGGACGCGCCACACCGGAGGAGATTCCCGATCTGGTCCACCAAATGACTATACAGTTTTCATTAGAATCAAATGATGGCTCAGACATAAACTCTACCCTATCCCCTGAACTAAGCACCTCCGATGGTAAAATACGCTTTGTCTGTGACTACATCAACGAGCATTATAAAGAAGACCTGAATCTGGAAGGACTTGCCAAAGTAGCTTATATACACCCGGACTATCTGTCCCGTACATTCAAAAAGGTGACAGGTATGAATTTAAATCGGTATATCAAAACATTTCGCCTGAACAAAGCCTGCCAGCTGCTTGAGAACACGCAGCAAAAAATTACTGCCATCAGTTCTGAAGTCGGTTATCAGAACTGCACCTATTTCATCCGTTCATTTACAGACATGTTCGGAATTAGTCCGGAAAAATACCGTCAGAAACAACAATACAGTAAAAAGGAAGATACACAATGAAAAAGCCATTTCATCTGTTTTCACAATTTCAAAATATGAAATTAAAATATAAACTCCTGCTAATCTATCTGCTTGTTTATATTCTCGCCATTGTGCTTCTCTTCTGTGTACTGAATACAACGGTGAAACGCCGGCTTTTTGCGCATGAGAATTCTCTTTTAAACAGTTCTCTACAGCAAGGAGTCACTCATCTGGAAATGCACATTAACGATATAATAAATCTCTCTAATATTATCTACAATAATGAAGAGCTGTTGAATGCCTGCAACAAAAACTACGGAACCAACTATTATTATATGTATACTACCTACATCGACAGTATTCTTCCCGATTTTGCCATTTATGATGTTCTGATTCCTGAAGTCACAGATATCAAAATATATACCTCTTGCGATCTTGCTCCATACAAGAACACTATTGATAATATCTCTGTTTTAAAAAACATGCCCTGGTTTAATGAATCACAAAATGGACCATCCCAACGTTGGATTATTTCCGGGAATGACACTGAAAATGAATTAATCTACCTAAGACGTCTGCCACAGACATCTTCCCTGCCCTACGAAAATTATTTGTACCTGAAAATTGATTATGATTTCTTTTTCTCTGAAATGTCGTCCCTTACGGAAGAAGGTTATGGGCTCATGATTGTTGATCAGGAGCACTCCCTGCTCTACCAGCATCAATCTTTCCCTGAATCCAGCGAAAGGATTGATGCGGAACTTCTTATCAACTATTATGACCAAACCGTTGATGAGCTGTCAGGTCAATATCTGTTCCTGACAACTCCTGCAACTTCCCCTACTTCCTCAGATTGGACAGTTTACTACTATATCCCTATCACCGTAATCAACAATACCGTGAACCAGACTGTTTTCACTACATTTCTCATTATTGCGCTCTGCTTCACTCTGCTGTATATGCTGACTTTTTTAACGGTAAATTCCATCCTCTCTCCACTTGCCCAGTTAACAAACGTTATTGAGAAAATTTCTTTAGAAGATATCGAACGCAGTGAATTGTTAATCACTTCCGAACGGAATGATGAGATAGGTACATTGATCAACACATTCCATGCCATGCTAAATCGAATTCATATACTAATCAACGAAGCCTATGTGCAGAAGTTAAAGACAAAAGAATACCAGTTTAACGCCCTGAGGGCGCAGATTAATCCACATTTTCTGTACAACACCCTCTCCTCCATCAGCGCACGCGCTATTGTAGCAGGTCAGAATAACATCAGCGAAACCGTTCGTTTGTTAGCTCTTTTCTACCGCACCTCTTTAAATAATGGCTATGATATTACTACAATCGCAAATGAATTAGATAACATTCGCGCCTATATCTCTATTCAGCTAACCCTGACCGATCATTCCTTCTGTGTAGACTACGAATTAGACCAGACGCTCATGGAACTCTGCATTCCTTGTCTGGTCCTGCAACCGCTTGTTGAAAATGCCATCGAACACGGACTCAAAAACAGCCGTAAAGAAGATAAACATTTACAAATCCGGTTGTATCAGTCAAACGACATCTGCTATATCAAAATAAATGATAATGGAGTTGGTATGTCAGAAGAACAAATACAGGAATATTTTACGAGCGAAACCGGACATATCGGAATTCGAAATGTAGATGAACGATTAAAGCTTTATTATGGCGAAGAAAACGGCCTGCGGCTTTACAGCAGGCCGGGCATTGAGACAGAAGCCGCGATTCAGATACCGATTCAGACATGATCCGGAAGCTTCTTTCCTTTACCAATGCGCATTTGTAGCAGCTTCGTTTGATGTATTATCCCGATAGCTTATCAGCAGGCAGAGAGCATCCAATGTAATATGTAAGCTTTGGTCAAACAGTGAACTTAATAACTGAACCGATCCTCTTGCATCTTTCGTATCGCCTTTCACTGTACCGGGTATAGTAAGAACATGCCCTGCAAGAGCTGCAAGCGGAGATTCCGGTTTGCTTGTTACCGCAATAACCGCACATCCCTTATCTGACGCTTTCTTCGCATCATTTACCACATTCATGCTCTTCCCGGATCCGGATACTGCAATAAAGATGTCATTTTCATTCACTGCAGGGGTAATCGTTTCCCCCACCACATATACGGTATATCCCAGATGCATCAGACGCATGGCAAAGCCTTTTGCAGAAAGACCGGAACGCCCCTCTCCGCAAACAAATATTCTTCTGTTTTTATCCATCACTTTTATAACTGCCTGAAGTTCTTCCTCATTAACTTTGTCAATCACATCTTCTATTTCGTTCATAATCGTCCTTAATACATCTATCATTATCCTTTACCTCCTATTTAACAGCTTCTGAAAATTTTCTTGTTGCCGCGGTAATATCCTGTTCTTTTGTAATCGCCCCGCCTACAATAACAATATCCACACCGGCCTGCTTCATAATATCCACCGTATCTAACGTAACACCGCCTGCTACAGCGATTTTTCCAATTCCTTCCAGCTTCCTGCACATATGAACAACCAATTCCTTAAGTCCGTTACCCTGTTTATCAGAAGGAAGATGTATACAGAAAATCGCCTCCGGGAATTTCTTCTTCAATTCCTCAAGTTTTTCTTCTGATACTTCCAAAAGATCAATCATATATTCTTTCTGGTATTCCCGGGCAACCTTCTGACATGCCTCAAGTGTTGAAATCGAAGAAAAACCCATGACCGTAGGAATGTCACATCCCGCTTTATAAGCTTCCCTAAACTCATATTCCCCTTCATCACAAGTTTTAATATCTGCCAGAATACACTGTCCGGGATATTTGTCTTTCAGCATTTTCACACTGCCTGACAGTCCGAAATCTTTAATTAATGAAGTGCCTACTTCGATAATATCTGCATATCCGCTGGTAAGCCTTATAATTTCATCTGCCCTTTCCGGAGATACTCTGTCTATCGCCGCCTGTAGCTGCATCTGCTTTTCCTCCCTAATTTGACTTTATAAACTCCAAAAATGTCTTACCTGCCAAAGACATTTCCTTTCCATATGCAATGCCTATCTCTATGATTTGCTCAGGTATCAGTGGAAGTACCTTTACATTACCATGCCATTCGCTGCTGTTCAAGTTATTATTCATGCTGATTCCTAATCCGGCATCTACCATCTGCCAGGTCGCATAACTGTCCTTTGTGTAAAATTGTGTATTCGGTATGATTCCTAATTTAGAAAAGATATGTGCATTATCAATATCCGCATTCGGATAGGTGTCAATGTAGTTTTCCTTTGTGAATGCTTCCAGGGGAATGCCTGTTTTATCTGCCAAAGGATGATCCTTGGATACCCACGCCATCATAGGATCCTTACAAATCGGAATCCAGCCGGACACCTCCTCTCTTTTACTGATGATACACAGGTCCAGTTGATGTCTTTTTAATTTTTCCGATAGTTCTGTGCTGTATCCGGATATGATCTCCACTTTGATTCCCGGATATTTTTCATGGAATGATTTGATCAAATCGGCAAGTTTACGATAAAAAGTGCTGTACGCTGTTCCGATTATTACATGACCAACCTCCATACCCTTTATTTTTCCCGCCATAAGCAGACAGTCGTTTCCGCTTCGTACAAAATTCCGTATCACATCCTGCATCTGCCCGCACTCTTTTGTTGGGAAGATGCCCTCGCGTGTACGGATTAATAAAGAAAATCCCAATTCTTCCTCAAGTGACGCCATCATCCGGCTGATTCCTGAAGGCGTATATCCCATTGTTTCCGCAGCTGCAGATAAGCTCCCCCTCTCCAGTACGCATAAAAGCGCTTTCATTTTTTCCAGATCCATTTTAACCCTTTCTTTGACATTTCCTCAAAACATCTTTGATTTATTTTCGCTTTTCTCAATGCCTTTTCACCATTATACTATAAATGGTTCTTGGAGCAAACCTAATATGATAAAAAAGGAAGTATGCAAAATGAAAAGAAATCCTGATCTTACACATGGTAATATGAAACGCCATATTATTCGTCTGGCTATCCCGTTGATTTTGGGAAATATTCTTCAACAGACCTATAACACAATTGATGCCTTTGTAATTGGAAGATATGCCAGTGAATTAGAATTCTCTTCCGTCGGAGTGGCCAGTTCTATTATGAATCTGATGATCTTTGCAATTGTCGGCGCATGTACCGGGACTTCCATTATCTTTTCTGAGCTATACGGCGGAAAACAAATTAATAAATTCCGTACGGAACATTTTCTTGTGCTGACTTTAGGAACAATCATCACCTTCTGCATCAGTATTCTTGCCGTGCTTTTTCTCATGCCCATCCTGCATTTGACACAGACGCCGCCTGAGATTATGGACTATACGGTCCGTTATCTCCGAATCGTCCTGATCGGGCTTCCGTTTGTTTTTCTTTACAACCTTTACAACACCCTTCTTCGTGCAACCGGAAATACCTCTGCGTCTTTATATATTCTTCTTGTTTCTGTTGCCATAAATCTGGGGTTGGACCTTTATATGGTCGGCACACTGTATATGGGAATTGCCGGAGCTGCATGGGCAACTATTTTTTCACAGGCAGTCTCTGCCATATTTTCCGTTCTGATTTTTTATATCATGCAGCCGGAGTTAAGATGTTACAAGAATGATTGCAGATGGGATAAAAGTCTTATGCAAAAAACGCTTCATTTCAGCGTTGTTACCGGTATTCATCAGGCAAGTTTGTATATTGGAAAATTAATGGTACAAAGTGCCGTAAATACAACCGGAACGGAAATGATTGCTGCTTATACTGCTGCAACAAGAATCGAAGGATATGCTAATTCATTCGGTGACAGCGGCGCCGCCGCAACGTCTGTTATCATCGCTCAAAATCACGGCGCAGGAAAGCAGGACCGTGTAAGAAAAGGCTTTTGGGACAGCCTGATTCTTCTTTTATCTCTCGGCATCATATGTTCCGTTATTTTGTATCTGGTTTCCCCGAATGCCGCAGCTGTGATTCTGGGGCATACATATGGTTCATCCTGCCAAAACGCCGTTTCATACCTGCGTATCATTGCCTTTTTCTATACATTCTGTTTTGTCGGGAATACGTTTGCCGGTTACTTGGATGGAATTGAAAAAGTCTCCATCCCATTTATCGGTGCGGCAAGCCACATTGCTCTGCGGGTTATGCTGTCCTGGATATTCATACAGGACTATCAGCTTCCGGCAGTTGCTTTTGCCACCGGTATCGGCTGGGTTTTTGTAAACCTGTTTTGGTCCGTTTACCTATTTATATTTAGTCATAAAAAAGAGTGCAACAGATAGAAGAGCTTTCACTCCATAAAAATCAGTCTCTGATATCTGTCCTCCACCTCTTGATATGCTTCTATCGTAGTCTGTACTCCATTTACAAAGTATGCCTGCGCGTTTCCTTCTTCTTCTTTTGCCTGCGCAAGCGTTTCTTTTGTATATGGCTTATCATCCCCGTCATAGAAGAGTTCCGCATGTGCAAGCTCATCCTCGCTGTAATTTGAAATCCACTGGGTTAAATGTTCAAAAGATGCGATATTTATCATTTCCCCGACTTTTCTTTCACTAATGGTTCCCCAATATGCATATCCTCCGAACCCTCCGGCAGCTCCTCCCGTTCCGGGAAATACCTGCGAAGTCTCCCTGTCATACCAAAAACAGACATAATCGCCCCGTGAAGAACCGCCGCACTCATACCCGGTAACCAGTTCCACAAGCTGATTATCCTGTATTGCATAAAATCCGCTGTAAGACTTCGGAAAATTATTGTATGCATAAGGTTTTGCATCAAAATACAGAATCGGCTCCCCCGAATGGTCCAAATCATAAAGTTTATACGTTTTTTTATATTCTTTTAACTCCTCCAAATCGGCAGATTGGTCGTGTGAATTTCTATCTTCAACATACACGCTGCCGCTTTTGATAAACTCATGATAGAGTCCTATTCTCGGCGTAATTTCATTATGTAAAAGCACCTCGGATAAATCCCCCCACTCCGGCTCCCCCGTTTTTATAATAGAATTCCAAACATCACTGTCATAATCCGTTACAATATAGACATTAAAAGGACATCCATAAATCTCATAATCAAAAAGATGGTCATAAACCGGAAAAACTACTTCCTCCCCCTGTTCATTCAAAAAACCGTATTTATCGTCTTTTTCTGTCCGATAACAATTTCCATCTATGACAATACTGTCATAATCATAACTGCCTTCTGCCTTTTCCCCGCTGCTGTTATAGAAACAGGTTTCCGTACCTTTCTTCATCCAGACAGCGCCATCTGCAAAAAAAACAAGGACATCATACTCAATCGGCTCTATTATATTTCCCTCTCTGTCAATGATTCCTCTAAGTCCGTCCAGACTGACAACCGCCTTATTTTGACTTATCCAGTTAATACTATCATAACTGCATGGTATTTTCTCGGAAAAATCTGTGATATCCACACTCTCGATATTCCCGTCCGCATCTGTGAGCCGAAACATTCCGCCCTCTGCACTGTCCACATAGCTGTCATACTTGATATCGCTATACATGACAGGTATCTTGACTTCTCCCTGCAAATCTACAACACCATATAACTCATCCTTCTCTACTATCAAAAGATTCTGCTCCGGTGTCTGCAATGATGATATCCAGTTATATATCGGTTCTATCAATATATTCCCCTTTATATCAATGAGTCCCCTCTTTCCTTCTCTAACAAAATAGGTATATTCTTCTCCTTCCGGCGCGTAAATATAGTCGGATTGCTCTAACAATACTTTCCCTGTACTGTCAAAGCAGCTATAGTTTTCATTGGACTCTGTAATGATAAACGAACCGTCTATCGTAATGTAATCATAGTCTGTAGCTGCGATAAGTTCTCCATCCCGGTTAATAACGCCATACCTGCCGTTTTTCATCACCGTAGCCAGTCCATTCTGAAAATATCCTGCATTATCAAACTGTGGCTCTATCGCAACTTGACCGTTTTGGTCAACATATCCGTAACGACCGTCAATCGAATAATAGGCAAGTCCCTCCTGAAAAGAGCTGATACTGTCACATTCAAAATAAAGAACCGGCGTTCCCGTTTTATCCATGAAACCATAGGATTCTCCTATTGCAAAATAAGCAAGTCCTTCTACAAAAGGGGTTGCCCTGTCATAGTCAAAAGGAAGCGCAGTCTCCCCCTCCAAGTCAATATACCCGTATTTGCCGTCTTTACAAACACATGCCAGTCCTTCGCTGAACGGGTAGGCAATATCATAAATGCAGGGTACAATCTCTTTTCCGTCTTCTGCTAGAAACCCATACTTTTCCCCGTCAAAGATGCAATAGGTATCTTCCGAAACAATCACCAAATCAAGCCATTTTGCAGCAGACGGCGTTGCAATCATGGGATATTGTGCAGCCTTTTCATTCACGGTATCCTCTTCATCTTCCGCCTTTTCGGAAACAGAAACAGGTTTTTCGTCTTCTGTCTCTGTTAAAACAGAAACCGGCTCTTCATTTTCTGTCTCCATAGAAATTTCTTCCCTGCCGCAGCCGGTAAGAAAAACGAATAATAAAGTAAAAGCTGCTTTGTTTATTCCTGATTTCATATTTTTTCTCACTTTGTTTTTTATTTACAGTATACACTACGAAACACTATCCGCACAATTGCTTTATAAATTCACTGTTATAGTGAATTGGAAAAATATAACATATGCTTTCTTTGAGAATCTGTTGCAAAACAAAAATAAATCTTATATAATAACCCGGTACGACATTTAACTATTTCAAATTTAGATGCTCTAATCAGCATTACAGAGGTGCATATGAAAAAATTTTATCATTCAATTCAAAAAATCATGTTCTTGAGCATACTGCTGTTTCTGCTCAAAACCGACTATGTCAATGCAGAGGAATCGCCGAGTGAACAAACTGAAAATGTGGCAGTTGATACAAGACCGGATTATGTCATTTACGTGAACATCGCCTTAAACTGCGTTACCGTTAAACAACAGGATGAAAACGGTGCTCTGACTCCTATTCGGTCATTTGTCTGTTCCTGCGGGCGGGAAGGTCATGAGACGCCGGAAGGAACCTTTCAGACATCTGATTACTACGAATGGCGTAAAATGGTAGACGGTACATATGGCAGATATGCCGTGCGTTTTAATGGAAAAATCCTTTTTCATTCCGCACCATATCTCGAAGAATCCCCCGACACCCTGGAGTGGGAGGAATATAACAAACTGGGGCAGAGCGCCTCTTTAGGCTGTGTCAGAATGTCTCTAAAAGATGTCAAATGGATTTATGATAACTGTAAACAGGGAACAAAAGTAATTGTATACTCAGACAGTGAGTATGCCGGAGACCTCGGGAAACCGTCTGCGGTCAAAATAGACGCTGACTCTTCCTGCAGATCGTGGGACCCGACAGATACGGATATCAATAACCCATGGCTGACAGGAGGGGAAGTATACGTTCCGTTTTCCGGTACAATAGATGAATTTAACTATACAGCGTATGCAGACCGGTATCCGGATTTAAAAGATGTGTTCGGCTATGACAAAGAAGCCCTATATGAACACTATATCACCTGTGGCATAAACGAAAAAAGAATCGCTGTTTCTTACTAGATTTTTCCATAAAATAGTATTGCATTCCACTATTGACTTATAAAAGAAATTTTGATACCATAAATCCGTGTTTATGCCATAAGGCACAAAATTAATAAAGAAATGAGGGTGGGAAAAATGGCAAAAGAGATGGTTTGGAATTTTGAAATACAAAATATTCCATACAAAATCGAACTGAAAAAGAATAAGGTATCCATAAACAATGCTGAGCCTGTAAAACTGAACAAGTTTTCAAGAAAATCAAATCTTATGGAAACAAATTACTCCATTATGATTGAAGGAAAAGAAGCAGTATTACATATCAGACAGTTTGGCGCTCCTATTCTGAGTTATGAAGGCAGAGACTGTGCAACGGGAGAAGAATATATTCCCGCAAAAGTACCTGTATGGGGATGGATTTTCGTTGTCCTGCATGTATTGGATTGGTTCCTTCTGATTGGCGGAGCACTCGGCGCCATAATACAGGTATTGGTGATTGCCGCAATAGCAACAGTAGCTTCCAATACGAAGAAGTCAACCGGAATGCGTATTGCAGTATGCGCAGGAATCTGGCTGCTGTCATCGGCTGTACAGTTTGTTTTAGCATACTGGCTTGCTTCTGTACTATATTAACACATAGGGGTAAAAATTATGAATGTATTTAGTGAAATATTTTATTCCATTGCAGGCGTAAAGCGTTATCCGGAATTTTTAAAAAACAAAAAAGGGAAAGCTGTCTTATATGTGGCGCTCGTTGTTCTGATTTACTTTGCAGTTTCCAATATACGAACCATTCCCAATACAATGGATGTTGTCTCTGAGATACGGGAAGCTGTGCTAAGATTTCCTGATTTTACCTTGAGTTCCGAAGGATTGCAAATGGAAGAACCCTTTTATTATGAAGAAGGCGGAATGGTATTCGATGTAGCTTCGGACTATGGTTCTTATATAAACGATAATTCCTTATCTGAGTGGTATGAAATGCTCTATGATTACGATGTAGCCCTCATCATGGATGAGACAACAATGGTACTCAAGAGCGATGGGGAAATCAACATTTATGATTTTGCTGATTTGACCATTGATATTCAGATTACAAGAGACTGGGTGTATGATAAAATCAAATATATTTATCCGATTGTAGTGGTATTTTTGATATTTTCCTATTTGTTCTCATTTATAGGATATTTCCTGACAGCTTTGTTTGTGGCGCTTATTGGCATGATTATGTGTTCTTTTATGAAACAGAAGCTGACATTCGGACAGCTCTATTTGCTTTCCTTATATGCAAAAACGCTGCCGCTGTTTATTAAGGGACTGCTCAATTTGATAAATTACAGTATTTCCGGTTTCTGGCTTTTGTCATTCGCAATAGCCTGTCTGTATGTCGGATTTGCGATTCATAACATGGATATGCAGGATGAAGAGAAGAAAAGAGCAGAAGTTAACGGACCGATCATTTTTTAAAGAAAGCAGGGGATTTACCCCTGCTTTATCTATGCGTCTCATCACCTCATAAAAGAAATCATTTCATACCTATCCTCCATCTCCTGATACTTTTCTATCGTGGTCTGCCCGTCATTCACAAAATATATTAGTGTAATTTCTCCACCTTCCGCCTGCTCAAACATCTCTTTTGTATAAGGCTCGTCATCCACTCCATAAATCAACCCCGCCTGTGCAAGTTTTTCAAGTTCTTCATTACTAAAACGCATAGATGACTGACATATATATTCAAAGGAAGCAATACTCTTTATTTCGCCGTTTTTCTTATCATAAATAACTCCATAACCGGAATGTTGTGCAAAGTCTCCCCAGAATCCTCTAAATCCGGGAAATGCCTGAGCAGTTTCCTTATCATACCAGATACAGGCAGAATCGCCCTGTCCGGAACCGTCGTACTCATAAACGGTAAACACTTCCACAAGTTGATTATTCAGGACTGCATAAAATCCGCTGTAAAAGTAGCATTCACGTTCGGTAGGAGCATAAGGATCCGCTTCAAAATACAGAAGCGGTTCTCCCGAATGGTTCAAATCATAAAGCTTATACTTCTTTTTATGTACTCTTAAGTCCTCCTGCGTTACGGTATGGGCAGATACTGAATCATACTCATTCTCTTCAATGCTTATGCTGCCACTTTTTGTAAACTCCTGATAAAGGCTGAGTCTCGGCGTTATCTCATTTTGCAAAAGAACCTTGGATGTGTAAGATTGCTCCGGCTCTCCCGTCTTAATAATAGAAGTGCAAATACCGTTATTCCATAGAAGATAGGTATTATTAGCTCCATAAGCAGTGGAACCTTCAACAC
Organism: uncultured Bacteroides sp.; assembly: GCA_964554405.1. GTDB lineage: Bacteria > Bacillota > Clostridia > Lachnospirales > Lachnospiraceae > UBA3282. Next base: position 16,478 of record CAZKOR010000038.1, read on the forward strand.
GGCTATAAATCGGAGGAATCACTTCCTTTCCCTGTTCATTTAAAAAACCGTATTTCCCATTTTTTTCTATCTGGTAACAATTCCCATATTTGTAAATATTATCATAATAGTTGAAATATTCTACTTCTTCCCCTTTGCTGTTATAAAACCATGACTGTATACCTTTTTTCATCCAGAGAGCGCCATCTTCAAAAATCTGAATCCTATTATACTCTACCAGCTCTATCAGCTTTCCTTCTCTGTCAATGATTCCACTGAGTTCACCATGATGCCCGACAACCGCTCTGTCATGACTTATCCAGTCAATACTGTCGTAACAGCATTGTATCTTTACAGAAAAGTCGGTGATATCCATACTTTCTATATCCCCGTCCGTATCTGTCAGGACAAGCATTCCACCCTCTGCGCTGTCTTCCTTTCTCTCATAACTATCATAACAAATATCACGATATACGGCAGGTATTCTGATTTTTCCCTGCAAATCCACAACGCCGTATAATTCATTCTCCCGTATCAGCAAAAAATTTTCTCCCGGCAAAAGCGATATCATATCATACAAAGGCTCAAACAGCACATTTCCTTCTTTATCAGCAAGACCATACTTTTCATCTTTCTCAATATAGACATAATTTCCTCCTCTTGTCGAAAGGACTCGGTCATATTGCTCCAGAAATGCTTTTCCCGTCCTGTCAAAACGGGCATATTTTCCATCGGAACGCGCATCGATAAACAAATCCCCTATTTCAATAGAATCATATTCTGCGGCTACGATAATCTCTCCCTCCCGATTGATAATACCGAACCTGCCGTTTTTCATCACTTTTGCCAGTCCATCCTGAAAATATCCTGCATCATCAAAGACCGGCTCTATCGCAATCTGACCGTTCTGGTCAATATATCCGTAACGCCCATCGATAGAAAAATAAGCAAGTCCCTCCTGAAAGGAACTGACGCTGTCACATTCAAAAGAAAAAACCTGCGTTCCGGTTTTATCCATGAAGCCGTAGTCATCTCCTGCCACGAAGTAGGCAAGCCCTTCTACAAAAGACGTTGCTCTGTCATAGGTAAAAGGAATCGCAGTTTCTCCCTCTAAGTCAATATAGCCATATTTCCCGTCCAGACAGACACAGGCAAGCCCTTCACTGAACGGATAGGCGATATCATAGATACAGGGCGCAATCTCTTCTCCGTCCTCCGTGATATACCCATACTTTTCTCCGTCAAAGATACAGTAACTGTCTTCCGCAACGAGCACAAAGTCTATGTTCTCCACGGAAGCCGGAGCTGCAAGCAGAGGATAAAGACTGTCTTCCTCTTCCATCTCTGAGGGAGCAGAATCGGCGCTTTCGTCCTCTGTCTCAGCCGCGGCATCTTCAGTGCCTTCTATTTCATTTTCCACTTCGTTTCCTGCCGCGCTCTCTTTCCTGCCGCAGCCGGACAGGAACAGCAGAAGTAAAATAAGGGCGGGTTTGTATATTCTTTTTTTCATACTATTTCCGAACTGCCGCCATCCTGCGTAACAGCGCGATAATCCCCTCTTTCTCTTCCGTTCTTGTATATGTAACCGTAATCAGATAATAGAAGTCACCTGCAATGACTTCACACTCCATTACATAATATATGTCTTTCTTTTTTCCGTACTGTTCCCAACCATAGCGTATACGTCCGTTCGGAATGTCCTCTTCTGTCAATTCCTTTAAATGCCCGTTATTTTCGCTAAAAGGCGCCTGAGGACCGTTTGTATGATAGATGCTCATCCGCCAGATCGGACTGTTCACAGCGTCGTCACACCAAAGATGCACACCACTGCCGTCTTCATATTCCTCCCACTCATACTGATAGGAACCGGGCAGGCAAAAATGAAGATTCGCTATGGACAATGTTACTGTTCCTTTCCGATACCCTATTGGGAAAGCCGAGACATACTCCGTACCTGCTTTCGACATAAACGGTTTCCTGCCATCCAGCTTACATATTTCCTGATATGCTTGATAAGGAAAAGGCAGTTCCGGCTCCATCCGGTACGCCCTCTCTAAGTCTTCCAGAATGCTTTCATTGATTCTTTTGTCATTCTCGCTGCGGGAAGAAGGTACAAAATAACACTGTACCCACAACGCATATAAAGCACGATTCCTAAAGAAAAGCGCATCCCGCTCTATATTTTTCCATAGGAAAAACCGCTCCGCCAGCGCTTCGATTCCCTGTTTATCCAATATTTCCTCCATATTCTCCAACGAATACCGTCCAAGCGGCGTAACCGCTGTTCGGGCTACATCCTCTGGCTGATATAGGTTCGTGTCCCAGCAAAGGGATATCTGGCTATAATCTTTTTCCGAAAAAGTTTTCCGGCATATCTGCACCAGCGTCTTAAGCCAAGGGAAAAAATGCTCTTCCTGCATCTTTCTAAAGTTTCTATGATTTACATAATCCGTTTCATCATCTATCTCCGTCACTTCAATCCCTAAATGCTCTGCCGCTTCCAGTGCGGCTTTATGAAAGCCCGGCCCTGCAGGAGTGGTCTGGCAGTCAGCTTCCACGAGGAGGCGTCCCGGCTCTTGCTCATCTTTCGACCAAACAACTTCAAGCTCTCCCATCGGACAGAGACGGATGCACAACCCTTCCTCTCCCGCCGCAATGCCGTATCCGGACTCTTTTGCAATTGCCTTTGCTCTTTCCACCAGACCATCGGACTCATCAATTCTTCCTGTTATATGAAATCCAAGACTCATCTGTTATTCCTCCCGCTAATATTTCTTTACATTATACGCTACGAAATACCATCTACACAATTAAATTTTAGTCGTTTTTGCAATCTATTCTCTTATATTTACTATAGAAATATTTCGCAGTTTATACGATAATATCTACATAAGGTTTAGATTCAATAAGAATGGAGCGCTATACTATGTATCATAAAAAATATACTTTTATCTCTGACAAAGCGACAGATTCGTCAAGCAAAAATGACGACAGTGTCATAACCGTAGAAATGCAGAAATTATATTCCCCTGAAACCGGATACGGATTCGTAACGGAAAAGAACTACAGGGAGCAGCAGCTTTTACAGATCCCGGAACTGAATTCCGCTTTTATACCTGTTCCATGGTATCAGGCAAGCGATTCGTCTGATATACGCAAGGATTTAAGGCAGATTCCGCTCTGCTTTAAATGTGATGTGCCGACGTCTGGAAATTACCGTGTCACAGTCACGATTCAACCGGAAGAGCCTATGCAGGATATCCGCATTTTCACGGGAAGAAGAAGGCTTGCCGTACAGCATCCACACCTAAAGGCAGGGGAAAAGCTTTGTAAGGAAGTCATCGTAAATGTATCCGATATTATTCCGCGCGGGCATGAGCAGGTGTTTCAGGACCGCTCGATAGATTTGACCGTCACTGCAGATCATCCCTGTATCAGCGAAGTAGAAATAGCATCCATAGAATGTCCGACTCTCTATATTTGCGGAGATTCCACCGTAACAGACCAAAGCGCAGACTATCCTTATGCGCCGGAGACCTGTTATGCAGGCTGGGGGCAGATGATGCCGCTTATGTTGAACAGCAAAGTTTCCGTCTCCAACCATTCCCATTCGGGACTTACGACAGAGAGTTTCCGCACGGAAGGACATTATGAGATTGTAAAGCAGTATGCAAAGGCGGGCGATTATCTCTTCCTGCAGTTTGCCCATAACGACCAGAAACTCGACCATTTGAAAGCGGAAGAGGGATATCGTGACAATCTGGTGCAGTATATCGAAGAATGCAGACAAAACGGCATTCATCCTCTGATTGTGACTCCGGTTGCCAGAAATACTTGGAAAGGCAATGACGACAGTTACAATGATTTACTAAAAGACTATGCGGACGCCTGCCTAAAACTGGGCAAAGAACTGGATGTTCCGGTTCTGGATTTGCATAAGCTCAGCATGGAATTTGTTCTGGAAAAAGGGAAAGAGGATGCAAAAGCATACTTTTTCCCGTCGGATTTCACGCATCACAACGATTGCGGCGCCATTCTCATGGCAGCATTTGTCTGTCAGGAAATCCGAAGAACCTGTACGGCACATCACGATTCGGCATATCAAAAACTTGCCGGGTATTTGAAAGAAGCTTCCGTCAATTTACCAACACCCCGGGAAATTGCACCGATGCAGGCACCGGAAGGATATGAACAGCCTGATGCAGCCGCGGATATTTTTGCCGATTTGAGCGAACCCGATGCTCCGCTGCTTCGGGCAGATGCACTGGATATGGTGATTCAAAGCGCAGGATTTTTCCAGACAAATGTATATAACGACCTTTTTACGGATGTCATCGGGCATGAATGGTATGCCGGAACCGTAGAATGCGCACTGCAAAACGGCATTATCATTCCGCAGGTATGCGGAGACGGGCTTTTTTATCCGCAGGCGCCGGTCACACTGGAGCACTTTATCGTGTTTGCCATGAATGGCTATTTGAGCCGGAAATCAGCTCCCGCACAGCATCCTTGCCCTTATGATGACCTTGCCGATGAATGGGCGCTGCCCTACATCCGCATGGCATATGGGTTTGGCGTACTGGCAGAAGATAAATCCGATATTCTTAACCAAGGAATAAGCCGCAAGCGTGGTGCACAAATCTGTAAAGCCTTAAAAATCCGTTCCTGACAATATATGGGCATGAGCAGAGAATCTATGATTCGTATTCTATTACGTCATCCGTATATTTTCTCTGCATTTCATGCCTTTTTTTACGATTTTCCACCGTATCAAACAGAATGGAAAAATCATAGTCCTTCGGATACAGTTCTGCCGCTGCCACATGAAGTTTTACCCGTTTATGATTAATCCAAATCTTTTTATCCGGCAGCTGTACCCGCAGGACGCCTTTCTCATTGACCGGCTCACACACTATCCCGATTTTTTTATCCGGATAAACCATAACACTGTCTCCAAGTTTATACTTTGCACCAATCTCCCTATTCGTTTTTGACTTTTTGCTTTTAGAAATCTTATTGGCATTTCTTTTATGGATAATGTTTTCCGCGTTTTGAAATTGATACTTTTCTACCGCCTCTTCGCCATATGCGGCACGGATTGCGGTTTTCAGCATTTCATGCGGCATTCCGAGTCTGTCTGCAATATAAAACGCACAGCTCTCCCCCGCTTCTCCAATCACCATTTGATACGTAGGACTAAGCGTCTCTTTATCAAAAGTCATTCTCGCATTGACAATATTCTCTGCTTTTGCCGCATATTCTTTTACTTCCGGATAATGGGTTGTCACAAGGAAAACAGCGCCGCTTTTTTTCAGTTCCTCCAATATCGCAATAGCAATTCCCATCCCTTCCGCAGGATCCGTACCCGAACCCAGTTCATCCATAATCACAAAGCTGTCTTTATCCACTTCTCGCAGCACATCCAGCACATTTGTAATATGCGCTGAGAAAGTTGAAAGATTTTCCGACAGGTTCTGCCCGTCTCCGATATCGCATAGATAAGAACTGTTCATACAGATATCTGCTCCTCTGCATGTAACGTGAAGCCCGCACTGCGCCATAATACAGGTTAACATAACAGTTTTAATTGTCACTGTTTTTCCTCCGGTATTAGGCCCTGTGATTATAATGCCGCGCCATTGGTCGCCAACCGTAAAATCTAACGGCACTGCCACATTTTTATCCATTAACGGATGCCTTGCTTTAGTTAACATAATTCTTCGTTCTGTATTGATTTCCGGCTCTACCGCATCCATATCCATACTCAATTTCCCTTTTGAAAAGATAAAATCCAGATTTTCCATCATTGCCAGATTTTCATTCATCACAGGAACGGCTGACGCAGCCATCGCGGATAATGTATACAAAATACGATATACCTCGTTTTCTTCGCTTATTTTGAGAAGCTGCAATTCCTCATAATATTTGGCAGCGCCAGCCGGTTCTATAAAAAGAGTGCTTCCCGTAGCGGATTTATCAATCACGCTGCCGGATATTTTCAGTTTATATTCCTTTTTGACCGGAATGCATACCCGCCCGTTTCTCATTGTACAATAGTTATCTGCCATACACTCTCCGTAGGAGCGCATCACCTGCTCCGCTTTCTGCTTCATCTGTTCTTCGCACTTTACGATTTGATTTCGTATCTGCGCCAAATCCTTTGAAGCATAATCATCCACAGCGCCGTTTCTGATTTTTTCGCAAATCTCTTCCCGCAGCTCTGGCACTTCATCGAAATTCTCCTCATAGTACGCCAGAGAATTATCGTACGCTTTTCCCCTTTCCAGATAATCTTTTAATCTTTTTACGGCAACTAAAACCTTTTCTACCCGCTCTAATTGATAGGGCGTTAAGCAGTCGCCTTTTTCGGCAATCAGCAAAATGTCCTTTACCTCCGTAATATTTTGCAACGGCGGCGTTCCCAGTTTTTCCATCAGACACTTCGCATCCGTCGTGTCTTTTAACTGCTTTCTCAGCTCATTTTCAGAAAAAAATGGTGATGCCTCTCTGATTCTGCTCTTTGCCCGGTCAGTCACCACTAATGTCTCCCAAATATCTTTTACTTTATCAAATTCAATTTGTTTTTCTATATTCATTTCAATAATAACCTTGCCTTTCTCTCAGCCTACGAGCTTGCACTATTGTAATGTTTTAATCCCTGCTTCCAGACGATACAGGTCATGACAGTGAATAACAGCACAACAAATATCCCGTACAACGCTGACTGCCATCCCATTTCGCCTATGATGCTCTGCACCGGAAAGGTTGCCATGATTCCATAGGGCAGCACCAGATAGAAAATAAACTTATACACGCCGTAAAAGGCGATTCCCGGCAGTTTCATACATAAATCAAGCCCGGCTTCTTCTATCTGTCTTATCCGCGCCATGGATACGATATACAAGGAAATGGAACGAATGATAACTTCCACTTCATAATATAAAACCGCCATCAGGACAATCCAGAATAAGTATTTTCCTATCCGCGTCACTGTCAGCCGCATCTTCAGCATACTGATTCCATATATGATAATACAGATACTCATACAGACCAGCGGAATCGAGCCCGGACTGATGTTTTCAAATGTCAGCCGGAACAAAGGACTGACCGGTTTAGTCAAATATAAATCCAGCTCCCCTGATTTGACTTTGCTGGGGATTCCATTGACCCCGAAAAAATACAATGTCATATTCACCGCATTCAGTAAGGAAAAAGTTCCTATATAGAGAATCATTTCCCCCTGACGCCAGCTTCCAATCGTATCCACATTGGCATATACCACTCCAAACGCCAGAAGCTG
>CAZKOR010000039.1:0-23327 GCA_964554405.1 uncultured Bacteroides sp.
CTGAGCAGCCAGGAATGCTGCGGTTCCGGACATCTGCTTATGACCGAAAGCATCTACGGCAACTTCTTTGCCGAGTTCGCATACATAACGACCGTCTGCAATTTTTACACCTTCTGATACAGCGATAACAACAGATGATTTCTCTTCTGCCAATTTCTTAATATCTGCCACGAACTTGTCCACGTCAAATACTTTCTCCGGTAAGTAAATCGCATCCGGACCGCTGCAGTCGTCGCCCTTGGATAATGCTGCTGCCGCTGTCAGCCAGCCTGCATTACGTCCCATGATCTCAACGATACAGATTGTAGGCTTCTGTGCGCCGAAAGATTCGTTATCACGAATGATCTCTTTCATGCTGGTTGCGATATATTTTGCTGCGGAACCGTATCCCGGACAGTGATCCGTGATCGGAAGGTCGTTATCGATTGTTTTCGGAACGCCCATGAATCTCTGCGGTTTGTTATGAGCTGCCGCATAATCGGAAAGCATCTTTACGGTATCCATGGAATCATTTCCGCCTGCATAGAACAGACATTCAATATCATGTTTTTCCATAATCTCAAATACTTTCTCATATACGTCTTCATGACCTTCTATTTTCGGCATTTTAAAACGGCAGGAGCCTAAAAATGCGGACGGTGTTCTCTTTAATAACTCAATTCCTGTCTCATCATCCAAATATTCACCAAGGTCAACCATTTTATCCTGTAAAAAGCCCTCGATACCATGAACCATACCATAAATTTTCTTCACACCCAGTTTCTTTGCCGCAGCATAAACACCTGCTACGGAAGAGTTAATAACGGCTGTAGGGCCGCCTGACTGACCAACAACAATATTTCCTTTCATGTCGCATCTCCTTTTTTCTTTGTTTTCTGCTAATATCGATCAATTGATATGCATGACCGAACTCGATAAGATTATACCAAATAAATCCATTGCGCGCAAGCGTATCTACCTCATCAGATAGATAAAATAACCGGCATAACACAAAAGCAGAATGACGCCGCTGTGACGTGCCAATTTATGTTTCCTCAGCACGCACAGCCATAACAAAACTGCGGTTCCAACACAAACAATCGTATCTATCAGAAAGTTCTGTGCATATACAACAGGTGTAATCACTGCAGAAATTCCTACTACAAAAAGAATATTGAAAATATTGCTGCCCACGATATTCCCAACTGCAATATCCGCCTTTCCTTTCATCGCCGCCGTAGCTGAAGTAACAAGTTCCGGTAAGGAAGTGCCGAAAGCAACAATTGTCAGTCCGATCAGTCTCTCACTCATGCCGAAAATACGGGCAAGTTCCGTAGCGGCATCTACCGTAATATCGCTTCCAAAAACAATCATCACGCCGCCTATCAGAATCAATAAAAGCAGTTTAAACAGACTTTCCTCCTTATCCGATTTTCCGCTCTCCTCTGTCAATGCCTGTCCTTTTTTTGCCATCCGCAATAAGTATAGCAAATAGCACATCATGCCCGCCAGCAAAATAAGACCGTCGATTCGTCCTACCGTTCCGTCCACTAGTCCCAAAGCGCCCAATAATATCGAAAAGCCAATAACCATCGGTAATTCATATTTGACCGTGGAAAGCTGTACCGCCAAAGGTGATATAACAGACGTTATTCCAAGAATCAAAAGAATGTTCATAATATTGCTGCCTACCACATTGCCGATTGTAATTTCAGCGCTGCCCTTTAAGGCTGCGGAAGTAGACACTGCCGCTTCCGGAAGCGAGGTTCCCATCGCTACAATCGTTAAGCCAATCACCAGCTGCGGAATCCCAAACTTTTCCGCCACTTTACTTGCACCTTCCACAAACCAGTCGGCACCTTTTACTAACATTACAAATCCCACTACCAAAAGTAACAAGTGAATCAATACATTCATTTTTATATTCATATCCTTTCCTTTGCCCTAATTTATTTTGTCCTGACAGCTTGTATATAATAAGCTACCAATGACGGCATTGTATAAATAATCGGGAATGCATATCTTGGCTGATTCATAATCTGCGGTCCAAGAAGTATAAACAAAAATGTCATAAACAATGGAATCAAAACCAGCAGTTCTTTAAAGCATCTGTCCCGCATCATAAAAATCCACATCACAAACAATAATATAATGTAAAATGCCACATTATTCAGCATTCCGACAACTGGAATCCGCATTAACAGAGCATAGAAGCTGACCATAACCGCACATATCCCCTGCATCCGTTCCGGTATTTCAAATTTCACCTTCTCTAACATTCCCAAATCCACAACAATTTCTTCACCAACATGACAGTCTTTATTGAAAATGATATGGTCAATATCCGGCATAAAAACACAGTAATTCTGATTCCATGTTGCTTCAACGTAGCAAAGCGGATGTCTTATAAACTGGCGGAACCATACTTTGAAATAATCTGCTAATGCCCGATTATCCTTTGCACGGAAAGTAGTCTTCACCGGATCGGATACGGTCTCCAGATATAAGACCGGAAGATTCTCATAATCCAGCACACCCACAATAGCCTCCTTCTCTTCTTCCGAAATCTCATCCCCATAATCCCGCACATAACGTGCTGTCTGCTGGAAAGGTAAAGAGAGCATTTCTTTCGGGCTGTCTTTTTCCACATTATAAACCGCACTAATAATGGCTTCTACTCCAAAAGACAGTAGAATTGGCACAACCATCACGATTATAGCCTTAAAAAGCTGATTCGCAGAAACTCTGCTTTTTATTTCACAAACTCCTACTACAAATGCTACGGAGAGATATACAATCATCCCGTTTTTCCGAAAAAGGATAAGCAGGCATGCAGCTGCCATCCAACCTGCCCAGTACCATTTGTTTCCCCAGAATTTCTCTTTTTCTTTCACCCATTCCATAAACAATAGGACCAAAAGCACAAAACACGCCGTATACAAAAAGTCTTTTATCGGAAAGGAGGCATATCCTGCATAATATGGCGCAAAACAGTATACTGCCATCGTCACTCTTCTAAGCCACCTGGGAGTTGCCCATTTTCTCATAAACACTAAAGACCATGCCAATACTGCCGACATTACCAGTGATTGAAAGATTACAAAGAGGAAAAGTCCTACGTTGGCGCTTCCTAAAAGCAAACCAAAATTAATAAAGGTGCCGAATAACCATGTATGAAATATCGGCTGTGCCGTTGTATATTGCACAAAATCATAATAATATGATAATTGGTCCCAGTTGTCATAGGACATGGTTCCGGGATACCTAAGCAGCAAATGCACCAGCCAGCATCCCATAATAAGTGCCCATGTAATCAGCCATGGATGTTTTTCATATTTTTTAGATACAAACTGATTCTCTGCCGTCACATTAGCATTCGCCTTTAACACATAATAAAAGACATTGATTACCGTCAGATACAACGCATAAAATCCTACTATCAAAATTAGCGCCTTAATAAGCCGGAGATAAGAAGAATAAATTACAGAAAGACTGTTATCATAAGCAAATCCTTTCCCACCTGCATACATAATGGCAAGAAAAACTGACAGCCCTTTACTATAACGAATAGCATTTATATCCATATTTACCCATACTTTTCGGTAAACCACATATAGGCAAAGAGTCAGCACAGTAAGCATTAACCCTCTGCCTGCCAAATCTTGACTCGTTATTTCGATTAATTTATATATTCTCTGATAGAATGAAATATTAATACCTGCCTCTGCAGCCTCGGCTATATCCAAATTCATGGTCATGGCCAAAGCAGTTATAAAAGCATATATTATCATTGACATACTATTTTTCATTTCCAATGCTTTTTTCACCAGCATAATCTTTTGTTTCATCTTAAATATCCTCTTCTTTCTCTTTGCATGTACACTCATTGTCTTGTCATATTATAAAGCGTAAATGTGCTTCCGTTTATCATCTGATAAGAACCATCCTCCAACTGTTCCAGAGAAACAAGGTAATCATACTTTGCATTGGCGGTGCTGCCCTCTTCCCCCTCTACATACAGTACCTCCGGGAACAGAACAAAATAAATGCCTTCTCCCTCCGAAAAACCAACAGAAGAGTTTTCCACATCTCCGGCATATGTGCCTTTATGCATATTGTCTTCATTTTTACTGCTCTCCATATACCACATATAAGTGCCGTCATCATTCATAACCAGATATCCCGCATTCTGTAAATCCCATTCACCAACCAAAAATTCTTTGGCTTTTTCTTCCGCTTCTTCGTTTCCCGGCACATTCATAACCACGGAGTTCATCACCTTTAACGCTTCCTTTTCACCGGCTTCATAGGACTTCTCTTCCGCGACATAGGAAATGGTATAAGCATAATAGTTCTTTGCGTAAAAACGCTGCAGAGCAACCATCGGCGTCCCGTCTTCCTGATACCGGTAACTCCATTCATACCATGCATCATCCTGTACCGAAATTTCTATTGGCTCTTCCGTCTCCTCATATCCTGTAAAAGTAGAATAAATCTGCTTAGAGGTATTCAACATATCAAGCGGATGCTGGTAATAAGACTCTTTCGAGCAGGAAAATCCCAAAACAGAATCATTGGCATCCCGGAAAACAATGCTCGCATCCGTTCCCTGTTCCTCATCATTTGTCCAGACCGTATCATCATACAACATCGACATGGCGCCCAGCCCTGCCTGCTTCAGATTATCTTTCTCCGTATAAGTTTCGGTGTTTTCCGGCTGGGCATTTTGTGTACCGCATCCGGATAACAGCATTATTAAAATAACACATGCAATCAATTTTATCCTGTTCTTTTTCATTTAGATTCTCCTCTCAATAAATTACGTTTTACTTATGTAATTTTTGCTAACGCCTCTTTAGACAACATCTTCCGTATATTACATACAAACAAAATGCTCGCCGTCGTTGCTGATAAGATATCGGAAACCGGCTCGGAATAATACACACCCATGACGCCGAAGAAGTGCGGCAATATAATAGCAAGTGGTATTAATAAAATAATTTTCCTGAAAACCGCAATAAACAGGGAAATCTTAGCCTGTCCCAAAGCTAAGAATGTCGGCTGGATTCCATTCTGCAAACCGAATATCAGCATTCCGAACATAAATACCGGCATTGTCTTTCCCACTAATGCAATAAGCTCTGCATCCTCTGTAAAGAAAGATGCGTACCATTCCGGGCATAAAATCGTAGATGTGGTCGCAAGCACCATAAAAACAAAACATACGCCAATCATCCAACGGTAAACCTCTTTGACTCTCGCAAAATTGCCTGCGCCGTAATTATAACTAATAACAGGTGATATACCCTGTGTAAAACCGCTTATCGGCGCTGAGAAAATCTGCATCACACTCTGCATAATTGTCAGGGAACCTACATATAAATCTCCTCCGTAAGCCTGCAGTCCATGATTTAAAACAATGCTGATAAAACTTTCCGTTGCACGCATGATAAAGGGCGAAACTCCCAGAGAAAAAATGCTGAAAATAATGCCCTTTTCCAATTTCATGCAGCTTGCTTTAATTTTTAAAGAGGCTTTCCCGCTCCGTAAAAAACCAACTACCCAAAAAGCGCTGAGTGCCTGTGAAATAACAGTTGCTATCGCTGCCCCTTTTACTCCCATACCAAACACAAAAATGAAAATCGGATCTAATATAATATTCGCAATAGCGCCAATCAATACGGAAAACATAGCGGTTCTGGACTGTCCCTGACAAATAATAAATGCGTTTAATCCAAGCGCAAGTTCCACAAAAATCGTACCGATTAAATAAATGGAAATATAGGAAACCGCATATTCAATCGTTACATCACTTGCTCCGAACATATATAATAACGGTCTTTGAAACGCATAAAAAAATGCCATTAGCACAACCGTACAGATAATCAGAAAGGTAACGCTGTTTCCTAAAATTTTCTCTGCGTGTTCCTTGTCCTTTTTTCCTAACCAGATTGCCGCAAGCGGTGCGGCGCCGTTACTGATAAAAGCTGAAAAAGCCGAAATAAAAACCGTAATGCAGAACGTGACTCCTACGCCGGTCAATGCCGCCGCTCCTACTCCCTTCATATGTCCGATATATATCCGGTCGATAATACTGTATAAAATATTAATCAGCTGCGCCAAAATTGACGGAAATGCCATACTGACAACCAGACTGCCGATAGATGCCGATGCCATCCTTTCTTCACGGGATAATCCTGCAGACGCTTTCTGTTCCTGTACGCCCATACAGCTCGCTCCTTTTCTGAATTATATCATTAATATATGATTTATATATATTACCAAAATGATAATAGTTCAAATAAAAGAAAAGTGCAACCGAATATTATGATAAAAACTGCAAAGGGATAATGTTAAATCTATATTTAGCGCATTAACATTTATTAAAAATAACACACGATTCTTTTTATGACTGCACATTTATCTGTATATTTATCATTATTATTCCCTTTTTTCACCAGTTTTCCGGCTCATATCAGTTAAATCATAATTAAATATCCTGTGATTTATTAATAAATACTACTGCTATCTATTTTTTTCCTGCAAAATAATCGAAATCTCTTTCCAATCTTTGCATGAAATGATAAGATAAAAATATATTGGCTTAATTATAAGGAGGTACTGCCGTGGCAACAACAGAATATACTACAGCGCTAAAACAAGGCCGGCGGAGTTATCAAGCCGCACTTACTAAAGGAGAATATCCCTATCTTCCGGTACTGGATGATATTATATCTTATACAGAGGTAGCATCCATTGAAAACTTAGGAGTCATGGACATTCCGCTTTCCAAAATTGTCGGAACGAAGACCGCGGGACGCACTAATGCATTTGCAAATAATTTTATGCCGCTTCTTCCTGAGGAATCGGAATTTGGTATGAAATGGGCATCGCTTTATGAGCATCAAATTGACGATGGAATCCGTGATCCTATTGTTGCTTATGAGTTTATGAACCAGTTCTATGTGCAGGAGGGAAATAAGCGCGTCAGCGTTATGAAATATCTGGAGACTTACAGCATTCCCGGAACTGTTACCCGTTTGGTTCCCAGAAAGACGGACGACAAGGAAAATAAACTGTACTATGAATTTCTGGATTTTTATGAGGTTTCGCAAAGCTATGACGTCTGGTTTACAAAAGAGGGAAGCTACAAAAAGCTGTTAAAGCTGATGGGCAAGAAAGAAGACGAGTTGTGGAGCGATGATGACAGAATGAACCTGCATTACGCTACTTACAACTTTGCCGAAGCATTTCGGAAAGCACACGGTGAAAAGCTGAATTTACCTGTTTCCGATGCGTTTCTGGTATATGTCGAAATTTATGGCTATGATAATGTAAAAGGTGAAACGGAACATGAAATGCTGCCGGCGCTTCAAAAGATGTGGACTGAAATTACACTTGCGGATCAAGGTAATCAAGTAGAACTTGTACAGAATCCGGAAGAAACAAAGTCTTCCCTCCTGAACCGCTTGATTCCTTCGGGAACTCCGACACCGGAATCGTTAAAGTTAGCGTTTATTTATACGAAAACACCGGAAACATCCAGCTGGGCATATGCTCACGAACTGGGGAGAATGTACATAGACCAGATATACGAGGGCAAAATAGAAACAAGAGCTTTTGAAAATGCCGATACGGATGAAGAGGTGGAAGAGGCTATCGAAAAGGCTGTCGAAGCCGGCTGCAACCTTATTTTTACAACAGCAACGCAGATGGTAAACCAGAGTGTACGCTCTGCTATCATACATCCGAAAGTAAAAATATATAACTGCTCCATTAAAATGTCCTATTCCTCTATCTGCACCTATTATGCAAGGATGTACGAATCCAAATTCCTTATGGGAGCTATCGCCGCAGCGCTGTCCAGAAGCCAGAGACTCGGCTATGTAGCGGATTATCCTATTTACGGAACAATAGCAAATATCAATGCTTTTGCTTTAGGCGCCAAGATGATAAATCCCTTTGTGGAAATCTATCTGGAATGGTCGAAAGTAAAAGGACAGGACGCCAGAGAGCGTTTACAGCAGGAGGGTATCGTCTTTATTTCCGACAATGACATGATTACTCCGGAACATGCATCCAGAACCTATGGTCTTTACGCCAAAAAGGAAGACGGAAACGTTGTCAATCTGGCAACCCCCATCTGGCACTGGGGAAAATTTTATGAGCGGATTATTAAAAATATATGCAGCGGCAATACGGAAGCTGATGCCCAAAAAGGTAAAAAGGCCGTCAATTACTGGTGGGGAATGTCAGCAGATGTTATTGATGTTATCTGTTCTCAGGATATGCCGCACGGAACCTACCGATTGATTGAATTTTTGAAAAATTCCATTCGTGCAGGCGCCTTTCATCTTTTTGACGGACCACTTTATGCACAGGGCGGCGTCATTCGTTGTGAAAAAGGAAAAAGTTTAGAGCCGGAAGATATTATTACAATGGACTGGCTTGCGGAAAACGTTGTAGGACGTATTCCCGAACTGGAAGAACTTACGGAGGAAGCACAGGCACTGGTGCAGTTTTTAGGTGTTAAAATAGATGAATCCAGTGTAGAAAAAGAATGATATGAATATTTTGTTACTTGCCGACGAAAAATCCAAGTATTTATACGATTATTATGAGCCGGAACGTGTAAAAGACATTGACCTTATCATTTCCTGCGGGGACTTGCCGCCGGAATACCTGTCTTTTTTTGTCACGCTCTGCAATGTGCCCCTGCTCTATGTCAGGGGAAATCATGATAAAAAGTATGATGTAAAGCCGCCGGAAGGCTGCATTTGCATTGAAGACGATATATATGTGCATGAAGGCATACGCATTCTGGGTCTGGGCGGTTCCATGGAATATATTCCGAGATCCTCAGACCAGTATACGGAACAGCAAATGCGTCGGCGGGTAGCAAAACTGAAATTCAAATTATGGAAGCACAGAGGTTTCGATATTCTGGTAACGCATGCCCCGGCTTATCATATCAATGATATGGAGGATTTACCTCACCGGGGATTTGCGGTTTTCCGGACGTTAATGGAAAAATATCAGCCTAAGTTCTTTTTTCATGGGCATGTACATGCTAATTACGGCAGAAATTTCAAAAGAATCGATTCTTATTGTAATACGACAATCGTAAATGCCTATGATTATTATATTGTCAAATATCCCCCGGAAGATTTATAAATCTTTCTTCCTATACCGATACCACGCTGCCGTATAGGCAGCCAGTATCACTCCCATTCCTGTGATTATCATTGTACTGTTCCATTTTCCGTCTGCAAAAATATCGGCGGCACTGGCATAGTAAAACGGCGTGATATACTTTAAGTTTTCAATCGCCGGAATGATGCGGCACATCATATCGGCGGCAAAGAGCAAAACAGTAATGCCAATCCCTATACCTGCCGCAGCCCTTTTTACAACAGCGGAAAGAAAGAAACACACCGTTCCCACCTCAAGCTGCATAAGCGCCGATGCGCTATGATACAGCACAAACTCTTTTCCGTCTATTTCCTCTCCCATCATCACGAATCCAAGAAAATACAAGCCAACGCAAATCATATTAAACAGCACAATATTACTGAATAACGCCAGATATTTTGAAAATAGGATACCTCCCCTTTCAATCGGCAGTACATTCAAAAACTCTGTCGTATGACCGCTTTGTTCTTTGGAAATCATGTCCATTCCCAGCATTGCCGCAAACATAGCCCCTCCGAGTCCGTGCATCATGGCAATTTCGGTAGCGTAATAACCCTGCAGGGTGGCAAGGCTCATCTTATCCAGACCAAGTGCGGCAGACATCATCCCCATATTGGAAAAAGTATCCGAAATTTCCTGTATGGAATCTTCAAGACTTGTATACAGTAAAATACAGCCGAAGCAGATAAACCCTACGCATAATGCCCATATCATCAGGCTCTTTCTATTCATTTTCATTTCATGTTTATATAATGTCATTTTCATTCTATTTACCCTGCCTTTCTCTCAACCTGCGACATTTGCTCCTTTTATGCTTTTTCATAATAGTGTCTGAAAACTTCGTCTAATTCCGGCTCCTCAATCGTAATATCCGAAATATCATGTCCCGCAAAGCCTGCAAACAAGGTGTTTAAATCTCCCTGATACACAAAATCCTCCTCTTTTCCATCCCGTACCATGCGGACTTTCTTTGCGTTCGTCTTTGTCAGGTTCTCTACGGTATCGGCGCAAATCACTTCACCCTCCCTGATAATTGCGGCATGTCGGCAGTATTTCTTTATTTCCGGTAATACATGAGAAGACAGAAAACAGGTCGTTCCCTGTTTGTTATACTCCATAATCAGTTCAAAGAACTCCGCCTGTATTAAGGGGTCTAATCCGCTTGTCGGTTCATCAAAAATGAAAAGCCCCGGCTTATGCTGCATAGCGCAGACAATGCTTACTTTCTTACGGTTTCCCAAAGATAAACTCTCAATTTTTTTATCAAGGTCTACCGAAAGTCTTTCACAGAGCATTGCCGCCTCTTTGGAACAATCCATCCCCCTCATATCCGCGGCAAGACGAATCACATCTTTTACTTTCATTGCAGGATAAAACATCGCTTCAGACGGCATATAACCGACCTGTTTCAAAATTTCCCTGCTCTTCTTCCTCACATCCATGCCGAAGACCTGCACTTCTCCCTGACTGAATGTAAGCAGTCCGAGAAGCGTACGGATGGTTGTGGATTTTCCCGCGCCGTTCGGTCCAAGGAAGCCGTAAATATCCCCCTTTTCCACTTGCAGGGACAGATTCTTTACACCTCTGCTCTTTCCGTAATTCTTGGTCAGATTTTGAATGGATATTGCTTCCATATTCACTCCCCCTCTTTTCTTTTTTTAAACGCCTCTAACTCCTGATTCAGCAGTGCCGTATCAATATCTCTCTTTATCTTATAAATCAAAAATACACATAGATAACAAAGCAGCATGTATAAAAAGTAGCAGACAGTCGCAGTCACATTCCTATCGTACCAGCGGAAAAAGAAACTGACTGCCGTATACAGTAACGAGCAAAAAAGCGCCCGTATCACCACAGCAACATCCATTCGCTCCGCTTCATCAAAGTTATGCAAAAGATATACCTGTAAATAACTCATGGCATATGCAGTCAGAACGATTTCTATCATCTGTATAATGCTGGCATATAAGCTGCCCTGTATCACCAGATATGCCCAATAAAAAAACAAAATAATGGCAAAATACAGACATGCCTTTATCTCAATCCCGATTTCTAAGGATAAAAACTTCTTCATTTTCATCGTTCTTCCCCCTTTAAGACTCTTCTTAACTCTTTGGCGTAACGTCTGGAGATAATGATATGCTCTCCGTTATCCATCATTGCATCAATCCTGTTTCCGGGCATACTCTTCAGCCTGTCTATCCGGTAAATATTAATAACCGCCGCCTTGCTGCACCGAAAAAAACCTTTATCTGCATACAGTGTTCCGAAAAGAGTCAGCGTAAGCGTCGTTCTGTATACTTCCTCCTGCGTGTACACAAAAGTAATCCCGTCTACACTCTCCAAATAAATAACATCTGAAATGTTTATAAAAAACTGCTGTCCGTTATTGGTAACAGCCAGTTTTTCCGCCTTTCCCTCCAGATATTGCACAATATCTTCTATCTGCTGTGTCATCTGCCGATAGCGGATGATGACTTCCTCATTTCCCGTATCTATCTGCTGTAGCGTAACTCTCATCTTAATAACCATGCCTTTCTCTCCGCCTGCCGCATCCTGTGCAGACCTGCCTGTCTTCTTTATATTATATTTTCTTCCGGAAAACAAGAGGATTTCCGGTAAACTGCACTTTTGGACTGATAACGTGCAAATTTTCTATATTTCCTGCAACCAAAACCACGCTTTTGTTTATCTAATGGGATGTAAAGGATATAATATAGCGAAAGAGAGGACGGTGCGATGGAAGAGATGGAACATTTGGTCAGTATGGCGCAGACGGGAGACACAGATGCATTTGTCAAATTGATGGAGAACAGTCAGGACACATTGAAAAGAGTTGCCTTTGCGTGGCTGAAAGATGAAAACGATGTGGCGGACGCGGTACAGGATACGATACTGGACGCTTTTGAAAACATCGGACAGCTAAAGAAAGCGGAATATTTTAAAACATGGCTCGTAAAAATTCTTATCAATAATTGTACAAGAATCTACAGGAAAAACAGGAAGCTTTTAAAATTTGAAGTGAGCGCGAACAGATACCGGGAGGAAAACCGGTCAGGTGATGTCCGGGAGGATGCAGTAGGAGCCGAACTGGAATTTTTTGATTTACTGAAAAGTCTTCCTGAGGACAGCAGGGTAATCTTTCAGATGTATTTTGGCGAGCAGTTTACGATAGCGGAGATCGCAGAAATTTTACATATGAAAGAAAATACGGTGAAAAGCAGGATACACAGAGGAAAGACACAGCTGCGCGAGCAGATGGAGAGCGAAAACCGCCGGGCAAGATAGGAAATTTGAAAGGAGCATGAGCATGAGTATGAAAAAAACATATTCGGAAGATGATTTAAGAGATATTTTAACCGTTTCCATACAAAATGAAGCGGTAGACAGCAGAATTACGGAGACTCTGGAATGTATCAGACAGGATGCGCATAGGGACAATGAAAAACGTAGAAAAGGAAACGGATGCACCGGATGGAAAAAGGTGATTTACGGCATGGGAACCATAGCGGCTGCTATTTTTATAGCGCTTTGTGTCTGTGTGGCAAACCCGTCCCTGGCTGCAAACATTCCGGTTTTGGAGAATATTTTTGCAAGGGTGCAGGACGTTTTTCGCTTCGGAAGGCTTCCGGAGAATGAGACTACGAAGCTGTATGATGATATCTATCAGGCTCAGAGTCAGGGCATCACGATTACCTTCACGGAGTATTATGCCTCCAATCAGGCGGTTTTTGTCGGTGTCCGCATAGAAAATGATGAGGAATTCCCAGAATTTGCCACCATGGGGGATTGGAATTATCAGCTTATACAAGTAAGTACACAGGAAGAGTATTCTTTCCGGGATACGGGAATAAGCTATTCCCGGGACATTGAAGGCAGATTGGAGGATCCGTACACATTTGTGGGAGTGATGCGTATAGACTATGATTCCATCAATGCGGAGACAGGTAATTATGAGATGCCGGAGGAATTTGAGATGCAGATGCAGATATTGCGTCTGCGAGGATATTCTCATTCAATCGAGGTAGAACCGGGAAGTAAGTATACGGTAATAGGCGGAACAAAGTTTATGGTGACAGGGGAATGGAATTGTCCTGCTGTTAAAATACAGAAAAGTGACAAGGACGCTCGGACGATACAGCTTGATGAGGTAAACGAAGAAGGGATTGGTGTAGAAAAGATAGAGATATCTCCGGTGGAGTTGACGCTTCACATCGTGGAACCCGCAGACCGTTCGCTGACCGGGGTGGTGTTGGATGTCAAAGGAAAAATGCTGATTGGCGGCGGTAACAGCCGCAGCCGCAATGTGTACGAGTGGACGACCTCCGGACGGGATATTTCTACTGTAAGTGTCTATATCTGCGATCATGACGAATATATGGACAAAATTTGGGGAGAGACGGATGATGAAAAAATACAGAGCATGCTGGAGGAAATAGCGCTTTTTAAGACAGAAGTTACTACCACAGAATGATTATGCTGCTAAACAAACAGATGCCACATCTAAAAATAAAACGGCTCCTAAAACAGAGCCGTTTTATTATTAGATGTGGCAGCCATTGCTGACACTTCTATTTTGCAAAGAAATCCGCATGCGTTCCTGTGCGAGAAGCTGTCAATATTAATTTTCCTTTATCAAAATTCCAGCATTACTCACCATCTTTCTCTGCATCTAGTTCTTCAAAAAGAGCGTGTGCAGAAGCATAACGTTTCGTCTCTATCCTACCGTCCATGATGGCTCTGGCTTCTTTCATTGCTATTTCTGTTTCCATATTATAGTGCGGCTGCTTCACCTCAAAGGGCAGTCCGCCCTCCATAATGGATTTACGGAGAAATATATTAATAGCATCTGTAATTGTAATTCCAAAACTGGAAAATAGCCTTTCAGCACTTGCCTTTGTTTCCGGGTCAATACGGACATTAATATTCGCAGTTTTTGCCATAAAACACACCTCCAAAATCGACTACTTATATTATATCCGATTGTAGTAACAATATCAACACATTGTGAAACATTTTGCAAATCACTCCGCCATATAAATCGCTACCTGCTTCTCGATTTTATCGAGCGCATCTCCTAATGGCATCTCTCCGCGTATATAGGAGCTTCCGCTCTCAAACACGGCATCTTCCAATGTCCCATCCTGTATATATGCCGTATTTAGCGAAGCAAATGTCTCCTGCAATGCCGCTGTCTGTTCCTCACTTGCCAGATAAACGGTAAAGTTTACTGAAATACCATCTTCCGTCCAACGAGACATCCAGCTATATGCGCCATCTTCGGCAAGAAAATTTTCATCTACTGCCGCCTGACTCTCATAAGCAGCCTTGTTGAGAGAAAAGCTGTAATAATTTCCCTGTGCTTCCGCCGATAAGAAGAAGTCCATAAACGCTTTCGCAGCGTCCGGCTGTGTGGAGACTGCGCTGATTCCCAATAACGTATTCGGCTTGAATACGTGCATGCACTCTCCCTGCATATCAATAAATCCGCTGTCTTCATAGCCTTCCGTTCTTCCCAAAGAGATACATTCATCATAGGCACGCGGCGACTCCAACCAGCCGCTTAGCAGATATTTATTACCGCTGATATAATTCATAATATCCGGTGCAATCGGCCATTCCAGTCTCCACATACTCTCGCCGTATTCAGCTCTATACTGCTCGTCAAATCTTGCATAAGCCTCTAAAGTATCGGCTCCGATACCATCCATCTGTGCATAATAGATACATTTGCACTGTTCCAGATACTTCCCAATGCTTTCCTTGTTCAGCGTACCGCCCTCCGTCAGCCACTCCGGTGCACTCACCGCGGCAAAACGATTCATTACCCCCACTGCATCGCAGATACCGATAATATCATTGCCCGGATGTTCTTCCCGGAGTATTTCCACAGCTTCTCCGAAACTGTCTAAATCCGTTATGTCCGAAAGGATATCTTTCCTTCCCATCAATATCGGAATATTAAATGTTGCAGGCGCAGCATACGCCTTTCCGTCCACTTTCAGGGCATCTATGATATTATCATAAAGCGGCTCTTTCGCACTGTATTCACGCAGATAATCCGTCAGGTCAAGCAAAAGCCCTTTCTCTACATAGGAATCAAACGGCATCTCGTCCAACACAATCAAGTCAGGTCCCGTACCAGCCATAATCTCGGTATTCAGCTTCTTTAATGCGTCTTCCCTTGTTACTGCACTCCCGTCTGCAATACCGATTTTATAAGAAACGAAAGTGTCCGGGTGTTTCGACTGATACATGGAAACCGCCTGCCGCATATCCTCGTCTTCCCGCAGACTGTATATAGTAAGCACATTCTCCGGTACCGCAGGTATATTAGGGTCATAAATAAAGCGAAGCAGCTTATGATTGGAGAAAAGAACGATAAATTCATCCTCTTCAAGCATCAGCGCTGATATTATCGAATAAGATGGATTGCTTAACATGGACAGATTTCCATCCACTACCTGTTCCATCATATTGCCGCCGACCACATGGCGATGGATTCCTTTCCCTCCTATCAGATAAAGGACGGAATCACTTTCCTGCAAAATATACATCGAACAATAATATGTTCCATTATACCCACGGTCACTGTAGTTTTCACGCACAAACTCCGCCAGCACTTCATCATATTTTTCCTGTCCGTCATTCACATCATATAACATAGGAGTTATATCCTTATATCCGCTTCTGTCTTTGATAAGCAGGTTTTCTTCTATATAAAATGTTTGGCACTTTTCCTGTGGCAACGGTAATAATTCCCCGCTGCCGTCTTTGTATACCTCGTAAATATTCCCGCCTAACGTATAGATAAAAATACGGTTATCTTTCGTCATTACCATCTGACTGATATACATATCATCTTCCGTCAGCGCGAGTTCTACCGGCACCCTCTCTCCATCCTGCAAAATTAAATCCATGACCGGCGTATAACCGTCATCGTCCGTAACCGGATCATAAATGACACCGACCGTACCGTCCGGCGCCATAGCCACATCCGAAATATAATAATAATTTTCCAACATGGAAATCATCCAGTCCGGTGTTTCCAAAGTCCATGTATCACCCTTATCCTGTGAGATAAAAAATCCCTGATATTCATCAATAATCACCAGACTGCCGTCCTCGCGCTTGCAGAAAGCCCTTGCGTTTATCAGTTTATCCGATAAATCTATTTCCGTCTCTACATACCGCCCCATAGCCGCGTCTCCGCTGCCGGATTCTCCCTGCGTCTGGTTCGTACTCCCGCTCTGATTCGCATTCCCGATACTCTGCACATCACTTCCGGCTGCATCTTTGCCGCATCCGGGTAATGCAAACGTCATAGAAAATGCCAGAATCAGGCTTATGATTCGTTTTTTATTCCTACTCTTTTTCATTCATATCCTCCTTTTAAAACCTTTTTCATGTACGAAGTTTGTGCCTTAAAGCAAAAATATCAAAAAAATCTCTAAACTTTCTCTAACAATCTTTAAGATTTTCTTTTTATGAATTTCTTTAGAGGACTTTTAAAGATTCTTATGGTAGGATAGAATCAAATTGAATGGGGGAATTTACATGCGCATTTTACTTGCTGAGGACGATAAAAACTTAAATAAGGCTTTAACATGGCAGTTAAGCAAACAGGGCTATCAGGTAGACCCCTGCTATAATGGAGAAGAAGCGCTCTACTACGGCAGGCAGAATATTTATGATGTCATCCTGTTGGACCGGATGCTTCCTGACCTTGAGGGCACGGAAGTATTAACCGCACTGCGGCGTGACTCCGTCAACGCCCCCATTATCCTGATTACGGCGCTCGGTATGTTACAGGATAAGATTACCGGTCTGGATTTGGGAGCAGATGATTATCTTGTAAAACCCTTTGACTTTGAAGAATTATTAGCCAGAATACGGTGCGTTACAAGACGTTCCCTTGTATTGAACGCACAGTCTGACGGTATCATGCGTTATCATGACATTGTCTGGTCTCCCCGTGAAATGTGCCTGACAGGACCGGGCGGCGACTGCATGTTATCACGCCGCGAAGCGGATTTACTGGAAAGCTTTCTGCACACACCGGAACAGACGATTGCACGTGAAACCCTGCTTTTGAAAGTATGGGGACCGGACAGCGACGTCGAAAACGGCAATCTGGACAATTATATCCATTTTCTGCGCAGACGGTTAAAAGCGGTTAATTCCGCCCTGCAGATTAAAACTGTCTGGGGGGTCGGCTACACGTTGCTTCCGCTTTAGCATAACACTTGTTTTTAGTCAGCAATCAGGAAAGGGACACATAAACTATGTTTCGCAAAGCACACTTACTTTTTACTTTATTATGCGCCGGCACGACATCTGCTATTATGATTCTGATGTCTTTTCTTTATCTTCGCGTGTCGGAAAACAGTCTCTATGAAAATCAGTTTCATTCCTTTCAAAATGATATCGGTACAATTGCAGCCGGACTGGAAGAATCCTCTTCCCTGTCCATGCAATGGCTGACACGGATGGAAGCACAGAACCATTACAGCATTTATGTCATAGACAACGGCGTTTCTTTTCTCTATAATACACTCCGCAGTTATTCTGACTCCGATAGCCAAAAATTGTTCTCGGAGAGTCTGGACGCCTATCACGCCATGTTTGAAGTCTCACCGTCTGCCGAATACACCATTCTTTCAGCGGACACCGCCGCGACAGGCAGCGCTTATTCCGGCGTCTGGCACACAGAATATGAATTTTATTCTTCCACTACAAATAACACCTATTATTGTTCACTCATCGATATTGAGCGCAGCAGCAGGCTTACCCAAATCGTCATTCTCAGTTCTTTAGAAAGGCTCAGCGCACAGATTTTACGTCAGCGTATTCTCTTTGTCTGTCTTGATTTGGCTGCTGCCATATTGTTTTCTGCCTTTTCATGGTTTTTCACAGGCAGGCTTTTAAAACCTTTACAGGAAAATCACGAAGCGCAGATGCAGTTTATCGCTGCCGCCTCGCACGAACTGCGTACACCGCTCTCCGTTATTCTTGCCAGCAATGAATGCTGTCTGAACGCTTCCGCAGAAGAACAGAAAGGATTCTTCCAGACTATCTGGAATGAAGGCAAGCGCATGAACAGCCTGATTGACGATATGCTGACCCTTACGCGTCTCGGCGCCAACCGTTTCCTGATTGAAAGAAAGCCCGTGCAGTTAGATACGTTGTGTCTCAATGCCTACGAAGCCTTTGAGCCGTTATGTGAAAATAAAAATTTGTCACTGCTTCTTATTCTGCCGGAAGAGACGCTCCCCCGCTACCAGTGCGACGCTTCCCGTATCGCGCAGGTGCTTTCCATTCTGCTTCATAATGCGCTCAGCTATACGCCGGAGAACGGACAGATTACTTTAGAGCTTGTCTGGCAAAAAGATAACGGCAGTTTTGAAATCTCCGTAACCGATACCGGTATCGGAATTTCCGATGCGGATAAAAAGCATATTTTCGAGCGTTTTTACCGCGCCGAAAAATCCCGGAGCGCGAAAGGACATTTCGGTCTGGGGCTTTCGATTGCGTATGAAATCATCACTGCGCACCACGGAAAAATCAGTGTATCAGATAATCCGGAGGGGGGAAGTGTTTTTACTGTGCGGTTGTCGTAACTTACTCAAAAATTACTTCCAAATCAGAAAAGCGAGATGCCATTCTCCCTGCCGTATATTCTCCTAACTGTTCATCCAAAACATTCCCGGAGAGCCGGACCGTATAATAACCATAGTTTATGGAACCATAACTATTATATACATTGCATTGAATGTGGAGAATGTTATTTTTTCTTACAAAATAGAAATACTCCAGCATTTCCGTATCATCCTGGGTCAGCTGACCGGCAATCATATCTTTCAGAAGTTCAGCATTTTCATATTGCAGAAACTCATCCTCTGTTATTTTTCTTGCACCATATTCCTTGTATGTTTCTCCATCATAATACAGATAGGTATCATTCCATGTATGACCAAGCATCTGACCATTTCCGGCATCATACATAGCATCATAAGCTTCTACGTCCAGAATGATATCGCCTTCCTCTGTCATGTACACATAACCGTATTTGTTGGAAAGCAAACAGGAAATGTCATTATCTTTGATCGCTAAGATTGTATAATTTTTAGAATTACCCATAAGATTAAAAGCGTTTATTACAACATGCGTTTCATTATCAAATTCAAGTAATTCTATTCTACAGGTATCCATCCCTTGATTATTCTCATGAACCTGCATACAGATTTCTCCATCACCGCTGCAATACCATGCCTTGTAGCACAAACTCCCATCTTCCCGACAAACGCCTACCAATTCCTCTGAACCATCATGATCCATATCCACATATGTCCATGTCTCCATCTCGCATCCGGCCGCGTGCTGTGTGATAGTGAGAAGTTTTTCTTCCGGAGATAATGATTCCGGAGTGCTTTCGTCTAATTCCGGAATTTCCGCGTATTCCGCAGCTTCAGCAACTTCCGGAATTTCTGAAACTTCTATAACTTCCGTAATGTTCGGTTTTTCTATTTTTTTTGCATCTTTGACTGCTGTTTCATTTCTTATTATTCCTGCAATTTCATGAATGTTAATTTTATGAATGTTTTTTTCCTGATACTCAGGATTGCGTTCATATGAATTGCTGTCACCGAACTTAATATAAGAAAGCGGCATGACAGTATCAATGGGCTCAATAATAATCATAGTAAATGTCGCGATAACAACTGCGATAACAATTCTTTTTATCGTATACATAAATACCTCCAAGAAAATATCCTGCCATAAAGATATTTCCTGTCATCTATCATCAAGTGTAATCTCTATTGGTACTACAGTCCCAAGGTTATCAGTTATTTCTCCCTCCTCCAGAAAGAACGTAACCTTTAAAGTACCGGAATTTTGACTTACAAAATCTGCCATCTCCGGTAATCCTGTCAGATCCACATAGACAAAATGTCCATAACGCAGGTTATCCTCCGCATACATGAACTCAAATATATGTACTCCGTCCTCCTCCATCATATAGTCTCCATAAAATACATACTCACCACTTTCCACGCTTAAAGGTATGTCCTTTGATGAGAGAGAAACTATGCTATAACCATCAAAGCAGCTATAAGGATTCTTTAACAGACTTACGGTAAGTTCTCGTTCCCACATCGCATTTGAACCGGAAGTTTCAACTTCAAAATCAGCAGTAACAATCACCCCGTCATCCGTATACTCATAATCCCAGCCGGTTATCAATCCGGAGCTATATCCGCTTGAAGAATCATAACTATTTACCGGGGCATCGGCATAAGATGAAAAATCCAATTCAACATTCGTGAGGGAATAATGAATATAATTAAGTTCATCAATGCCTATCCATCCATTGTTCTTTTCTGCCGTCATTTCCAGATAATCAAACGACAGCCGTGAATTTTGAATGAATTCAGAAATAAATAATTTTTCCCACCACTCGTTGTGCACGGAGTCTTCATCAAAATTATCAAAAGAAAGCGCTAACTCGGTAATTGCAGTTTCTAAATTATCCCCCATGGAAAATTCCGGGGGATACTCATATTCCTTAATCCCAAGCGCTTCATAATCGACAATCTTTTCCGTAATTTCTTCCGTATCTTCAGTTGCGGAATTATCACTTAAATCAACAATCTCTTCTGTTTCTGCAACTGTGGTATTATCATCGAAATTATCATTTGTTGTTTTTTCTTTTTTTAAGAGCACAAATACTGCAATAATCAGAATAAGCGCTCCAATTATGATTAAAAAGGCATTTCTCTTCTTTTGTTCCATATGTACCTCCATATTTAACACGATGACCGCCACTAAAAATTATATCATACAAAAAAGGGTTCCGAAACACTCAAAATGTCTCAAAACCCTTGTCCAATATCGATATTTATAACCTTAAAATTTACTATTCTTTGATTTTATCGATTTCTGTAAGATTGACACCCGCAACAGTAAGTAATGCTTTTAATGTTATATATTCTTCTTTAAGGTCGGCATATGTTTCTGTAGCGTTTTCTTTTCTTGCCAATAACATACGTCTTTGAACTTTTGAAAAATCATCAAGCGCAGCTTTAGTTACTTCAATACCTGATGGCATATCATCACCTGCTTTCTATATTATGGCTTGTATTATTATAATACAAGTATATCATGTCCACAGTGCAAAGTCTATTCAATTATTTACAGGTTCAATAATTCACGCCCTCGCCTCTTACTGCTGACAACCGATTAATCTTTTATCCTCTATGGAAAATTCCGAAGAATATTCATATTCCTATAAGATAAAACAAGACTTCCAAACGCTCAAAATGTCCAAAAACAATAGAAGGATTGACATAAAAGCTTCTAAATGGTATGATACATAGCGGGTTAAGCGGATGTGGCGGAATTGGCAGACGCGCCAGATTTAGGTTCTGGTGTCCACGACGTGCAGGTTCAAGTCCTGTCATCCGCATCAAAAGACAAAAAAGACGAGCGAAATGCATTAGGCTGATTGCTCGTCTTTTCTCTTTTTGTATAGCTTAGCTATCTGTCACTTACTGCAGCTTGCAGAAAGCAGTCATATGCCGCCTACGCATTTATGATAACAACTGTTCCTTAGTATATGTACAATATTTCATGTCTCTACACAGTTTCCCCGATATGACTGATAATCTTCCTATTAATCCTAATCATAAAGAATATAGTAACGGCTAAAGACATCAGCTCTGCAATCGGAAATGCCCACCAGACATTGTTCACACTTCCGGTCAAAGACAGCAGATAGGCTGCCGGAAGCAGTACCACTAACTGTCTTGCAATTGACACAACCATACTATAGACCGCGCTTCCCAATGCCTGAAACACCGTACCGCAAATAATACAAAACCCTGCGAACAAATAGCTGATACTAATCGTACGAAGCGCCGGCACACCGATTTCTATCATGGTTTCCGAAGCATCAAAAAGTGTCAGAAGCAATTCCGGCATCAGTTGGAGAACAGCCAGACCTATCAGCATAATAATAACCGCGTACATAATACCGAGTTTTACCGTTTTGACAAAACGGTCTTTTTTACCCGCTCCGTAATTATATGCCAGAATCGGCACCAATCCGTTATTCATACCGAAAATCGGCATAAATACAAAACTTTGCAACTTATAATAAACACCAAACACCGCAGTCGCAGTCGAAGAAAATGATATCAGTATCAGATTCATTCCATAGGTCATTAAAGAACCGATTGCCTGCATAATCATAGACGGTATGCCTATCATATAAATCTGTTTTACAATCTGCTTCTCTATTTTCAAACCCTCACGGCTGATTTTTACCTCTTCATTTTTCATATGATTAAAACAGAATGCTAAAACTCCCGCTATTGTCTGCCCGATAACGGTCGCGACAGCCGCTCCTTTTACGCCCATCCGCGGCATTCCCGCAAGTCCGAATATCAGAACCGGATCTAAAATGATATTCACAACCGCTCCTACGCCCTGCGTAATCATCGTATAAAATGTTTTACCGGTTGCCTGCAGCATCTTTTCAAAAGTAAACTGTGCAAAAATACCGAAAGAACAGCAACAGATAACGGTTAGATAGTCTATACCGAACTGCACAATTTCGGCATCCTGTGTCTGACTTCTATAGAAAGGACCTGCCCCGAAAAGACCAACAAGCAAAAAGATAACATAACTGAGCGCCATTAAAATAATACCGTTGCATGCGCTTTTATTAACTTTTTCAAAGTCTTTTTCGCCTAAAGAACGAGAGAGTACCGCATTGATACCGACACAGGTTCCCGCCGCTACGGCAATCATCAGACTCTGAATCGGAAATGCAAGAGAAACTGCCGTCAGCGCATTTTCATTGATTCTGGCAACAAAAATACTGTCTACTACATTATATAATGCCTGTACCAGCATGGATACTACCATCGGAAGCGACATTGTAATTAAGAGTTGGTTGACGGGCATAACGCCCATTTTGTTTTCTTTTGTCTGCTCCATAATTACCTCCTATGATTCAAAGCAAAAAAGGGAGTTCAGGATTGTCCCGAACTCACTTTCATGTCCACGTTATGGCTGTTTTTAATGAGCCACTGGGGATTCGAACCCCAGACAACTTGATTAAAAGTCAAGTGCTCTACCACCTGAGCTAGTGG
>CAZKOR010000040.1:0-22879 GCA_964554405.1 uncultured Bacteroides sp.
GTAGTAATAATAAAGACATCCTGAATCCGGAAATTTTTTGATATTGTTCAGGAAATGGATGATGTCATTTCATTAAGCGTTGGTGAGCCGGATTTTGATACACCCTGGCATATCAGGGACGAGGGTATTTATTCTCTGGAAAAAGGGCGTACTTTTTATACATCCAATGCAGGTTTAAAAGAGTTAAAAGAAGAAATCTCTCTTTATTTGAAAAGAAAACAGGGCGTGGAATATGACCCGAAAGATGAAATGTTTGTAACGGTGGGAGGTTCCGAGGCGATTGATGTGGCAATGCGCGCCATGCTGGATCCGGGAGATGAAGTGTTGATACCGCAGCCGAGTTTTGTTTCTTATGAGCCGTGTGCTATATTGGCAAATGGTGTTCCTGTTATTATCGAATTAAAAGTGGAAAATGAATTCCGGCTGACGGCAAAAGAGTTAGAGGAAGCAATTACGGATAAGACCAAAATTGTTGTTCTTCCGTTCCCGAATAATCCGACCGGCGCCATTATGGAAAAGAAAGATTTGGAGGAAATTGCGGAAGTTATTATTAAGCATGACTTGTTTGTGATATCTGATGAGATCTACTCTGAGCTTTCCTATAAGGATAAACATGTATCTATTGTAGAAATTCCCGGTATGCAGGAGAGGACCATTTTAATTAACGGTTTCTCCAAAGCATATGCGATGACGGGCTGGAGACTTGGTTATGCCTGCGGACCGAAAGAAATTATAGCACAAATGTTAAAGATTCATCAGTTTGCGATAATGTGTGCGCCGACTACAAGCCAGTATGCGGCTGTTGAGGCATTGCGCAACGGAGATGAAGATGTGGAACAGATGAGAGAATCCTATAATCAGAGACGCAGATATTTGATGCATGCTTTTAAGGAAATGGGATTAGAATGCTTTGAGCCTTTTGGCGCATTCTATGCGTTTCCCTGCATTAAAGAGTTCGGATTATCAAGTGAGGAATTTGCTACCAGATTTTTAAAGGAAGAAAAAGTAGCGATTGTTCCCGGTACGGCATTTGGTGACTGTGGAGAAGGATTTCTGCGTATTTCTTATGCGTCTTCTTTGGAAAATCTGAAAATTGCAATGGGAAGACTCTCAGAGTTTATAGGCAGATTGAGAAAGAATGGGGATTAACAATGCACATTATTTTACATCAGCCGGAAATCCCTGCGAATACGGGCAATATTGGAAGGACCTGCGTAGCGACAGGGACAAGCCTGCATCTCATAGAGCCGCTTGGATTCCGGCTGGATGAGAAGTCGATAAAGCGTGCAGGTATGGATTACTGGGAGCATCTTGACGTGACAAGGTATATGAATTACCAAGAGTTTTTGGAAAAGCATCCCGGCGCAAGAGTATGGATGGCGACGACAAAAGCGAAGAGGGTATATACCGAAGTTTCTTACGGCATGGACGATTTTATTATGTTCGGAAAAGAAAGCGGCGGCATACCGGAGGAAATTCTGGTGGAAAATGAGCCGTACTGTGTCCGGATTCCGATGCTTGATGAAATCCGCTCTCTCAATCTTTCTAATGCTGCCGCGATTGTGCTTTATGAAGCGCTTAGGCAGAATGGATTTCAGAATATGCAGACAGAGGGAGAACTGCATAGACTGCATTGGCAAGATTAATCTTCATCTTCCATATCTGATTTGGGCAGGGAGAATATGAACTCCGTACCAACCCCTTCTGTGCTGATAACATTAATATGTTCACCATGGGACTGGATGATTTCTTTTGTAATAGAGAGACCAAGACCGGTCCCTTTTTTGTCTTTCCCACGGGATAAATCCGATTTGTAAAAACGGTCCCAGATAAGTTTCAGATTATCTTTCGGAATACCGATGCCGGAATCCTTCACACTAACAAAAATTTTATTGTGCTTTTCGGTTGTCTCAAGCTTGATGACAGAGTCGTGATGACTGAATTTGATAGCATTATCCAATAAATTATACAAAACCTGCTGGATTTTTCCCATATCGGCAGTTACATACATTTCCTCTCCAGTCAGGATAAGCTCAATCGCAATTTTTTTCTCCCGGCATGTTCCTTCAAAAGAAGCGGCTACATTACGGATAGTGGTGTTGATGTCAAAGTCCGTTTTGTCTAAAAGCATTCCTTTTGTATTCAGGTTATTTAAAGTTAAAAGACTGTTTGTCAGTTTGGTCAGACGTTCCGTTTCATTTAAAACAATGGATAAATATTTTTCATGCTGTTCAGGCGGGATTGTGCCATCCAACATTGCCTCCAGATAACCTCTGATAGAGGTTAAAGGGGAACGGAAATCGTGGGAAACATTTGCGACAAATTTTTTCTGGTCGTCTTCGGAACGGGCAATTTCACTTGCCATGTAAGAAAGCGTAGCAGCCAGATAACCGATTTCATCTCCGCTTTCCACGGAAAATTCATAGTGCATGTTGCCGTTTGCATAGTGTTCGGTTGCTTCTGTAATTTTACGCAGCGGAACATATACCATTTCCGTAAAGAAAATTAAAATAATCAAAGATAATAAAAACAGAATAATTAATGTAATGTAAGAAATATTCAGCAAGCTGTCAGTTGATGCCTGAATGTCTTTCATAGCACTGTGAATGACGACATAACCTTTTACTTTGAAATCGGAAGTAATCGGCGCAAATACACTGAGCATATCTTCTGTATAAGTGCCAAAGAAATCGCCGATGATATAGTAGGAGCCTTCGGTAATCGTCGGGTCAAAGTTTTCAATTACCACTTCATTTTCCACATCCATTGGGGCGGAGGAATCCAAAACCATACGTCCGGAGGGGTTAATAATCCAGATAGTAGCATTCAGATATGTATCTAAGGCATCTAATTCGCTTTTTACTGCTTCCAGAGTTGTTTCACTGTTATACAGGTCGGAAGCATACGTATTGGCGATTAGGGTTGCTTCCCGATACAGCATATCCGCTTTTTCTTTTTTCAGATTATCAAGTGTCATACTGGACACGAAAGTAGCAATGACAACAAATCCAAAGAAACCGAAGATAAAATAAGCCAGTATAAATTTTAAATATAATGTTTTTCTCATAACAACACAACCTTACCGTTTATCATACTCTGGTCTCAAATTTATAGCCAATGCCCCAGACCGTAGAAATTCTCCATTTCTCATGGTCGTTAATTTTTTCGCGAAGTCGTTTGATATGGACGTCTACGGTACGGGTATCACCGATATATTCGTAGCCCCAAATCTGGTCGAGAAGCTGTTCCCTTGAAAAAACGTGGTTCGGAGAAGCGGCGAGAAAATAAAGCAGTTCCAATTCTTTTGGCGGCATTTCAACTGTTTTGCCCATATAAATTACCGAATAGTTTGTCTGATTAATAATAAGGTCAGGATATTCCACACACTTGATATCGGAAGATTCCTGTGTGGGAACCGCAGGTTTATAACGACGGAGAACCGCTTTTACTCTTGCAACCAGTTCTTTCGAGTCAAAAGGCTTTTCCATATAGTCATCAGCGCCAAGTTCCAATCCTAACACCTTGTCAAATACTTCACCTTTGGCGGAAAGCATAATAATGGGCAGAGAAGATTTCGTGCGGATTTCGCGGCAGACCTGATAGCCGTCGATGCCGGGCAGCATTAAATCAAGAAGCATCAGATTCGGTGCAAAACTTTCTACTGCCGTCAGAGCGGATTCTCCGTCATTAACAATCATTGTTTCAAAACATTCTTTTGTTAAGTAAAGAGAAATCAGTTCCGCAATGTTGTTGTCATCATCCACAATCAATATTTTTTGTCTGTTTACCATTTTTCATTTACCTTTCTGTCTAATATAACAAGAATTTTTCTTTTTTAAAATTCTGCGATGGTAACGCCTGCATCTCCCTCGCCGTATTCGCCAAGTCTGTAATTTTTGACATATTTACAACGGCGTAAATAGTCATGCACCGCTTTACGCAGCGCGCCGGTTCCTTTTCCATGTACAATACGGACGCTAGGCAGATGGGCCAGACAGGCATCATCCAGATATTTATCCAATTCGGAAATCGCTTCGTCCACCGTTTTGCCAAGCAGATTGATTTCCGTTGAAATAGAATAAGACTTGGACATTTTCAGTTTGCCGGAGTTAGTACGCTGCATTCTGCCGGAGGTCGATACTGTTTCTTCTTCTAACAGCACCAAATCATTCAGGGATACCTGAGAACGGATGATACCGCATTGTACGAAGAGTTTTCCGTTCCTGTCGGGACGGGAATTTACGATACCGGTTAAACCCATAGAAACAACTTTCACACGGTCGCCCGGCTTTATCTGTTCCGGTTTTAATAACTTATGCGTCGGCTTCTCCGAAGAGCGGGAGGAAAGCTTAGCATTTTTTTCAGAAATTTTATCCCTTACTTTCTGACGGGATTTCTCCAAATCTTTCATGGAAGAATCAGCGCCTGCTTTCTGGAAAGTACGGATAGTTTCATCGGCAATGTCTTTGGCATTTTGCAATATCTGTCTTGCTTCTTCATTGGCTTCCCGCAAAATACGGTCTTTTGACTGATCCATTTTTTCCTGTTTGGATTCCAGACGTTCTTTTAAAGATTTGATTTCCTCTTTGTGAGAAGCAATTTCAAGACGTTCTTTTTCAATCGTAATACGGCTGTTTTCCAAATCAGTTAATAAATCTTCAAAGCTCTCTTTATCTTCCGTAATATGCTTTTTCGCATCCTCAATGATATAATCCGGCAGACCTAATTTGGATGAGATGGCAAAGGCATTGCTTTTGCCGGGAATGCCGATTAGTAGACGGTAAGTCGGACGTAGCGTTTCGACATTAAATTCGCAGCAGGCATTTTCTACAAACGGAGTAGAAAGCGCATATACTTTCAATTCACTGTAATGCGTGGTTGCCATAGTACGGATACCACGGCCATGTAAATGGTCTAAAATGGCAGTCGCGAGAGCAGCGCCCTCTGTCGGGTCGGTTCCTGCACCAAGTTCATCAAAGAGACAGAGAGAGTTATCATCCGCCTGTTTGAGAATAGAAACAATGGATGTCATATGGGAGGAAAAAGTAGAGAGATTTTGCTCAATACTCTGTTCATCCCCGATATCGGCATAAACTTCCGTAAAAATAGAAAGTTCGGAACGGTCAAGCGCCGGAATATGAAGCCCGGATTGTCCCATCAGAGTCAAAAGACCGACTGTTTTTAAGGATACGGTTTTACCGCCGGTATTAGGTCCGGTAATTACCAGTAAGTCAAAGTTCGTACCGAGTTCAATGTCAATGGGAACAACTTTTTTCTTGTCTAAAAGAGGGTGACGCCCTTTCCGGATATGAAGGTGATGTTCCGTATTAAAGAGCGGCATGGAAGCATTTTCCTCCATGGCAAGAGAAGCTTTTGCAAAAATAAAGTCTAATGTTGTCATTATCTTCTGGTTATTGGAAAGTTCCTGCGTATACGCGCCTGCCTGGGCGCTTAAATCGGCAAGAATGATTTCTATTTCTTCCTGCTCTTTTAATTCCAGTTCTTTTAATTCGTTGTTTAATGTGACAACGGCAGCAGGCTCAATGAAGAAAGTGGAACCGGTAGAAGACTGGTCATGAACCATACCGGAAACCTGTCCTTTATATTCCGCTTTGACCGGAATACAGTAGCGGTTATTTCGCATCGTAACAACGGCATCCTGAAGATAAGTCCGATAGGAGCCGTTAATCATGGAAGTAAGCTGCGTATGGATTTTATCATTCGTAAGCGACATTTTCCGGCGGATGTGTTTTAAATTTGGGCTTGCATCGTCTGCAATTTCCTCCTCCGATAAAATGCATCTCCGGATTTCAGATGCAAGATTGGTTAAAGGTTCCAGACCATCGAAATATTCATCCAATGTATCTGCAGGCGCATCATCTCTGTCGTTTCTTCCGTATGCTTTGATACGGTTTACATTTTCCAGCATAGCGGCAATTTTTAACAATTCAGAAGATGATAGGGCGCTTCCGACTTCCAATGATTTGATACTTGGACCTAATTCGGTGTTGCCGCCGAAAGAAGTAGAGCCTTTCTTAAAAAGACGGCTTAAGGCATCGGCAGTTTCCGACTGAGCGTGTGTGATTTCGGAAAGTTCGGTCATAGGAACAAGCTCCTTACAGAGTTTCCTGCCGGGAGCGGAAGTCGCTTTATCAATTAATTTGTCAATTATTTTATGATACTCTAATATACGTAATACCTTGCTGTTCATAATAACTCCTTGGGCGCGTTAATAATAGCTTCAACAACCCGCGAGAATCGCAAAGCGATTCTTGCAACGCAAGCTGTAAAAGCTTGCGTTTATTATAGCATAAAGGTTGTAAATTTACTACGAAAAAGATATACTTAGACATATGTGGAATGTTTTGCAGTCAGAGAGAAAGGCATGGTCCTGCTATGGAAGATGATTTTTTACGGGAAAAAATAAAACAAAAACCGGTCAATAAGAAAAAACTTCTGCGAAGAACGATTATTACGGCAGTGATGGCAGTGGTTTTTGGTATTGTGGCATGCCTTACTTTTTTAATATTGGAACCGGTCATTAACAACTGGTTGTATCCGGAAGAGGAAGTAAAAGAAATACAGTTTCCGGAAGAAACGATTGTTGAAGAAATGAATCCCGAAGATATGCTGACGGAAGATGCAATTGAGGAAGAAACGGAGCCGATGGAATTGGAAGATGAGCAGATTCAGGAGCTGCTTTCTCAAGTGACATTCGGTTTGGAGGAGTACCAGACAGTATATGACGAACTTAACACACTTGCGAAAGATGTCAGTCGTGCCATCGTAACTGTTACCGGAGTTACTTCGGATGTGGACTGGTTTAATAATCCGTACGAAAGCGAGGCAGTTGCTTCCGGTGTGATTGTTGCGAATAACGGACGTGCTATGTTGATTCTTGTCAACATGAATAATATCAGAAAGGCGGATAAAATAGTCGTAACTTTTTGCGACCGGACACAAGCGGAGGCGGAAGTGCTGCAAAGAGATGTCTCTACCGGACTTGCGATATTGTCGGTGTCATTACTATCTATTGAAGAAGATACGCTGGATGTTATTACGATTGCGAATCTGGGAAGTTCCAATGCGCTCAATCTGGCGGGAATGCCGGTTATGGCGCTTGGCAGTCCGATGGGGACAAGCGGTTCTGTCTGCTATGGTATTATTACCTCATCCGGCACTACTATCGACCAGGTAGATTCCGCATATAAGCTGCTTTCTACGGATATTTACGGAAGCCGGAATGCGACAGGTGTACTTGTCAATTTAAAAGGCTGGATAATCGGCATTATAGATAATTCATATAATGGAAGTGATAGAGGGAATCTGCTTTCCGCTTATGGTATTTCTGAGTTAAAGAGAACGATTACAAAAATGTCAAATAATCAGGACCGGGCTTATTTGGGAATCCACGGAGCTGATGTGCCGCAGGAGGCAAGGTTGGAATCCGGCATACCGTTCGGCGCTTATATTAAAGAGATTGAAATGGACTCTCCGGCTATGACAGCGGGTATTCAAAGCGGAGATGTAATTACTCAGGTAGGGGAAGAAGAGATTACAAGTTATAATGAGCTTTTAAACATACTTTATAATTCCGAGCCGGAGGATACGATTACCATTATTTTGATGCGTCAGGGAATGGAGGCATTTCAGAAAATGGAAGTGGAAGTTACTTTGGCAAGATGGGAGTAAGAATGGAGGACTGTTATGAAATATATTAAAGATTATAAAGAGGGAGACCGGATTTCGGATATTTATTTGTGCAAGCATAAACAGGCTGCGGTGACAAAAAACGGGAAGCCGTATGATAATGTGATTTTGCAGGATAAGACCGGCACATTGGATGCGAAAGTATGGGACCCGAACAATGCGGGTATTGAAGAATTTGATTCTCTGGATTACATAGAAGTCTATGGGGATGTAAATTGTTTTCAGGGTGCATTGCAGGTTAATGTAAAAAGAATCAGGCGCTGCAAAGAAGGAGAGTATGATCCTGCCGACTATCTTCCGGTCAGCAGTAAAAATATAGACGGTATGATGCAGGAACTTTTAAAGTTTATCGACAGCATACAGAGTCCTTATTTGAAAGAACTTTTGCATGCATTGTTTGTAAAAGACGAAAAATTCATCAAGACCTTTCGTCAGTCATCTGCAGCAAAGACTGTGCATCATGGTTTTGTCGGAGGGCTTCTGGAACATACGTTAAGCGTGACAAAATTATGTGATTACTATTGCGGTCAGTATGCGCTTTTGAATAGAGATTTATTAATTAGTGCGGCGATTTGCCACGATATCGGAAAGACAAAAGAACTGTCTCTTTTCCCGCAAAATGATTATACTGATGACGGACAATTTCTGGGACATATTGTAATCGGTGTGGAAATGGTGGGAGAAAAAATCCGGGATATTAATGGTTTCCCTCCGGTTCTGGCAAATGAGTTAAAGCATTGTATTTTATCTCATCACGGAGAATATGAATTCGGCTCTCCGAAAAAACCTGCAATTATGGAAGCGGTGGCATTGAATTTTGCCGATAATACCGATGCCAAGTTACAGACTTTCACAGAACTGCTGAATGGTACGACAGAGAGCGGATGGCTTGGGTTTAACAGATTGTTTGAGTCGAATGTGATAAAGACCAGAGACGAGTAAGGAAAAAATATGGAATATCAGAAAAATGATGTGGTGACGGTGCGGATAGACGATATCGGGAATGACGGAGAGGGTATTGGAAAAATTGATGGATACACTCTGTTTGTTAAGGATGCGGTCATTGGAGATATCGTAGAAGCAAAGATTACCAAAGTAAAAAAGAATTACGGGTATGCAAAACTGGAAAGGGTGGTAACGCCCTCTCCTTTTCGCGTTACGCCGCGATGTGCATTTCACAGACAATGCGGAGGCTGCCAGATTCAGGCGATGAGCTATGAAAGGCAGCTTATTTTTAAGCAGGATAAAATCAGAAATCATTTATTGCGTATCGGAGGATTTTCCGCGGAACTGATTGATGAAATTATGGAGCCGATTATCGGCATGGTTCATCCGTGGCATTATCGGAATAAGGCACAGTACCCTGTAGGGTATGATAGAAACGGAAATCTCATCACAGGTTTTTACGCGGGACGCACACACGATATCATTGCAAATACGGACTGCTTATTAGGAGCACCCGAAAATAAACAGATATTGGAAGCTGTACTTTCCTATATGAAAGAAAACCGTGTTTCGGCTTATCAGGAAAAGACAGGGGAGGGTCTGGTTCGGCATATCTTAATTCGGACAGCTTTTGCTTCCGGAGAGATAATGGTGTGTCTGGTGATTAACGGGGAAAGACTGCCTGCGGAAAAGATGCTGGTAGAGAAATTGACTGGGATTTCTTTTGCGGAGGAAACTGATAGGCAGGAAGAAGGTTGTATCGGCAATTCAATCACCAGTATTTCTCTTAGCATCAATATGGAGAGAAATAATGTGATTATGGGAAAGACAATCCGTAATCTGTGGGGAAAGGATTATATTGAAGACAGTATCCGGGTGTTGCAGGATACGGAGAAAAAAGAGGATAAAAATGAGAGTGTCACATTTCGGATTTCACCGCTTTCTTTTTATCAGGTCAATCCCGGACAGACGGAAAAGCTATATAATCTTGCTTTAACGTATGCGGGATTAACCGGAAAAGAAACCGTGTGGGATTTATACTGCGGCATCGGAACGATTTCTCTTTTTCTTGCAAAGTGGGCAAAACAGGTTTATGGCGTGGAAATTGTTCCGCAGGCAATCGAGGATGCAAAAGAAAATGCCCGTATCAACGGAATTACGAATGCGGAGTTTTATGTAGGTAAGGCAGAGGAAGTTTTGCCGGAGAAGTATAAAAAAGAGGGCATTTATGCAGATGTCATTGTAGTGGATCCGCCAAGGAAAGGCTGCGATAGCAAATGTCTGGAAACAATGCTTGCTATGAAACCGGAGCGGATTGTGTATGTGAGCTGTGATTCGGCAACACTGGCAAGAGATTTGCGGGTGCTTGTGGATGGCGGGTATGAGCTTAAAAAAGTGAGAGGCGTGGACCAGTTTGGAGGAACGGTGCATGTGGAATGTGCGTGCCAGCTTGTGAGGAAAGATACGGATGGTGGTACAGCGGGGAAGGTAACGAAAAGGAAAATCAATTACCGCGAGGAAGAGATACCGGATTGCGGGTGTATTTATGGGTAGGGGAGAGGTGGAGTGAATTGGAATATATGCGAAAGAGTATTTTAGTTTGTAGGCCAGCAATCTCAATATTGCGCAGGTAAAGAGAAAATGCAGGATTGTGGAAATAGTGAATTATAATCTTCCGAAGTTTGAAGATTCCAAACAGCCTAATTGCCCTCCAGAGAAAGAAAAGGCTATAAGGGAGGTGCTGAAACATTTTCACATGATATGATGGTATCTTAGAAATGTTTGACACTTTTTGTTGATTTACACCTTTGAGTGTTATTGTCAGTTTCGGGTATAATGAAGCCAAGAAAGGAGCACTTTATTACATGGCCTTGTAGAGTTGAAAAAATCAGCCCAGATAGCAGGGGGAGGTATACAGATTGCGTTGACGAGCTTATCATTAAAGTACGTGTGTACCCTATTCAAAATAAAATCATCAACTTTTCTATGGAGAAAATGGAAACAGGATGGTACAATAGATTTAAAATCAATTTGATTTAGACAAAATATGTTCTATCTGTAAGCGAAGAGGCGTATTGCGTGGTACCGTGTTATTAGATAGAATAGTCATCCAAATTAAATTTATGGAAAGATGGTGTGTACCTATGGATAAAAAGAAACTTTATGCGATTGATTTGTTTAGTGGCTGCGGTGGAGTAACCAGTGGGCTAAAAAAAGCGGGAATTGAAGTTCGTGCTGCCGTAGAAATAAATAAAGTGGCAGTAGAAACATATCATAAAAATAATGAAGAAGTTGCCATAATTCAAAGAGATATTTGTGATGTAATGGGGGATGAGCTTAGAAGGGCGGCCAAGATTTCAAAAGAGGATTTACTTTTATTGGTTGCATGTCCTCCGTGTCAGGGCTTTTCTGCAATCCGGCATGGCGGAGAGGGCGATGAGAGAAATGAATTGGTTTTTGAGTTTATACGATTGGTAAAAGAATTAAGTCCGCAATTTATTTTGATGGAAAATGTGGCAGGAATGTCAAGGGGAAAAGGAAAGGAAACTTTTAAAAAAGCTTATATAGAGTTTGATAAACTATATAAATGTAAGTATGATATTTTAAATGCGGCTGATTATGGAGTACCACAGACAAGGAGGCGACTTGTGCTCCATGGCATTAGAAGAGATATATATGAATTATATAAAGATAAGGGTGTAACTATTCAATTGCCTACACCTACGCATGTGGCACCAAGTAGAAAAAAAGCAGATTGTCAATTACCCGTATGGAAAAAAGCGGATGTGATTTTAGGACTTCCTGAAATATCCGCAGGAGGTGAATGTACCGAGAAGGATATTTATAATCATGTATGCAATAGTATGTCGGATACAAATATAAAAAGAATAAAATATGTTAGAGCACATGGAGGAACACGTACGTGTTTGCCTGAAAAATTAGCCTTGAAGTGTCATAAAGATAAAAGAGGGCATACAGATGTTTATGGAATCATGGATATGAATAAGCCAGCGCCGACTATTACCGGGGGCTGTATGCATTATTCTAAAGGGAGGTATGGACATCCTTATCAAAATAGAGCACTAAGCGCAAGAGAAGCTGCAAGATTGCAATCGTTTGATGATGACTACGTTTTCTGCGGGAATAATGCACAGATTGCATTACAAATAGGGAATGCCGTTCCCGTAGAATTAGCAAAGGCCAGCGGTTTATATTTTACGGAAGTTGTTCAAAAAATAATACTAGACTCAAAGCGATAGGATTTTTTACAATTTAAAGCACAAATCATGATATAACTGGCGGACGGAAAACTCTCCAGCATTTAGAGAATTGCAAATTAGTATCGCTATATGATGTGCAGCCACTTTGTAAATAAGCTGTTGATTTGGCGTATCTTCATCTATGATGCACCAATCATTTCGATGAATGAGTTTATAACGGTTCGCAGAAAGATTGGTATCTTTATACGATATCCACATATGACAGTTGGGACAGTATATTTGATCAATTTTGTTTTTAGTAGATTTTATGGGGTAGGGAATAGTGGAAATATTTTGTTTGTAGCAATGATAGCAATAAAAATTGTAAATTGTTCGTTTCATTATATCACCCGTATTATTATATTCGATTTGGAAAGGAAATATGTAGAATGGGAGCTTTTAAAACAAAAGCAAGAGCCATAGAATTACTTGGAAAAAAACAAATTCGTGATAGCGTTACAGCTTTGGCAGAAATTATGAAAAATGCATATGATGCCGATGCCAAATTACTTAGAGTAGAGTTTTTAACCAAAGATGTAGAGATGCCTTGCATTGTTATTTGTGATACAGGTGTTGGGATGGACAGAGAAGATCTTGAGAATAAATGGCTAGTGTTAGGAACACCGTCAAAGTTGGAGAATTCTAGAAAGGAAAGTCTTGGTGGAAGGCCATTGATGGGGGCAAAAGGAATCGGAAGATTAGCCATATCACGTTTGGGACAGCAAATGTGGATGTTTACCAAAAAAAGAAATACAAATTGGAATATTTTATATATTAATTGGAATATTTTTGAAAATCAGGAATTGTATATTGAAGATGTTAATATACCAGTTGTTTTTGATAAGAAGTGGGATGAAGTACCGGAAGAAATTGTAAAATTAAGAAAAATTCAGATAGGAAATTTAAAAAATAGTAGTTGGCATATTCCTAAAAATGTAAAAAAAAGAGAATTAATTAGGCATCAAATAGAAGAAATAAAATTAGATCAAAATTTAATTGATGATTTTTGCGCTATTATTGAGGATAATGATATAAAGCAGGGGACTGTTATTTTTTCTTTAAATTTAAATGATGATTGGGAAAGGTATTTGGATTCCGATATGTCTTCGGATGATGATATGTTTGCAGCAAGAAATT
Organism: uncultured Bacteroides sp.; assembly: GCA_964554405.1. Lineage (GTDB taxonomy): Bacteria > Bacillota > Clostridia > Lachnospirales > Lachnospiraceae > UBA3282. The sequence continues at coordinate 13,053 of CAZKOR010000040.1, forward strand.
ATAATCGTTTAAATTCTTTTATGACAGATTTTGGAAGAAATGATTCGGATTTTCAAGTAGAATTGTTTCATAACGGATATCCACTTGTATTTTCACAAGGATTTACAGAAGAAGATTATGGAATATATGATTTGAAAATTGAAGGTTATGTAGAACATGGTTTATTTAAGGGGAAAATTGATGCAAGGAATGCGAACAGGGTGATACTGGAGCAGTGTAATCAGACATTGAAAGAAGGAATTTCTGTTACTGCAGGCATTAAAAATTGGGAAAATGATGATTGTGGGAGATACTCAGTCAAACTGTGTCATTTTGAGATGGATAAAAAGAATACGGGATTGACCGAAGTAGAATTGGATACAATTAAACGGCGTATGGAAAAGGCGGGCGGTATAGGTGTATATCGAGATAATGTACGTGTATTGCCTTATGGAGAACCAGATAATGATTTCCTCGAATTGGAAGAGCGGAGAAGTAGAAGTGCCACATATTATCTTTTTAGTCATAGAAATATGTTCGGTCGTATTGATATTGCTTCTTTGGAGAATCCTTATTTAGAGGATAAATCAAGCAGGGAAGGCTTTATTGAGAATCAGTATTATAATTATTTTATTCGAACACTTCAGAATCTTTTGATAAGAATTTCTGTGGATTTTTTGGGGGATATGAATAAGAAATCTTTTATGCTAAGGAGGACTTATTTAAAATATAACAACGAGAAAAAACGTGAGCAAGAAAAAATACGGAATTTTGAAAAAGAACAGGAACGATTATTTAAAGAGGATTATGCGAAAGTTTTAAAATTGTTGAGAGATAATCCTGTTTTGTTAAAAAATTTTGAGAGTAATATTCATGACCGAGTAAAACAATTAAGAGAAACAAATGAGTATGAGAACATATGTTATAAAGCATTATTGGAGAATGAAAGCAGAATTAAATCATTTCGTTATGAAATGGAAGGAGATGTGGCTAGAGAAAAGAAGACGTTACATATCTATATTGATGAAAAATTTGAAAGTAAATATAATGCAAAAATTTTGGATCAAATAGATGCGTTTAATGAGGAATTGGATAAAACAATTCAGGGACTTAAGTATTATTTACGAACAATCTGCGATCAATTACAGAAATCAAATCAGTTAAAAATTGAAACATATCAAGCCAATTTCAGAAAACAGACAGGAAGCGATATGGAAATGGTCATGCATGATTTGCATGGATATTTGCAAGAAACCCAGGACTTGTTGAGACGTTTGGTAAAAGAAATGCAGGATGATATGGAGTGTCGGTTTGGGGAGTTAATGCAAAAAGTTCAAAGTATTAGGAATTATGAAGAAGATATTTTGAGTTTTAAGCAGGAACTAAACAGAGTGATTAATAATGATTTGTTGTCAATTGGTTCCAATCTTTCTTTAGTAGAAGAGAATATTTCAAATCTGGAGAATCCAGAGGAACTGAGGGAAGCACAGAATAAAATTAGTCAGGAAGAAGTGGCGATTTATCGTGTTGCAGAGCAGATTTCTGAGAAGATAACTAGGCAATTTACGGATTTGAACAGTAAATTAGATGTGGTATTGAGTAGGTTTGAAACAGATGATGCAATGCTTATTCGGCAATTAACAACTCGAAATAGTGAATTGAAACAGCTGAATGATATGTATGCTGATTTGGCTAATTTAGGGATGGCGGCAGAAATTGTCAGTCATGAGTTAAATCAATTGTTTAATAATGTTTATGATGCGATTAACCAATTACGTTTTCAGGGGATTTCAGCAAATGGCAAGTATTACTTGAGTCAGATCGATATAGGATTTAGAGCTATTTCTGACCGGATGAGTCAAATGTCACCAATGTATAGAAGTAAAAGTATGTATAAAAAGAGGGTTAATATATATGAAATGCTAGAAGAATTAAGAATTTTTTTTAAGAATCGTTTGGACAAACAAAATGTTCGGTTTGTGAATGATGTGCCTAAAGAATTAGAATTAAAATTGTCTCTTTCAAAAATATATCCGGTAATATCGAATTTAATATATAATTCTTTGTATTGGATGGAGAATAAGAAAGATAAAGAAATTTTGTTTCGATATATAGAGGAAGAAAATGCATTATATGTTGAGGATTCTGGAGAAGGCATCCCTGTTCGGAATAAGGAACGTATTTTTGAGCCGTTTTTCTCTTTGAAAAAAGATGGAAGAGGATTAGGGTTGACAATTTCTAAAAATGTTTTGGAGTCTCAGGGATATGAAATTACCGTGATTACGGAGCTGCAAAAGAAATGTCTGGAAGGTGCATGTTTTAAGATTAGTTTTGGAACGGAGGAAGAGGAAAAATGGTAGCTTGTGCGGAAAGTTTGGTAAAGATATTGAAACAGTATTTGAACCATATTGTTTATATAGATGATGAATTTAAAATTTCGTGGCCGATAGAAGAAAAGGAAGAAACTCCATCTCCGTCTAGAAAAAGCAGAATAGTTCAGAAAAATGTGGAAATGCAACAGTCAATAGAAAAATCAGAAAAAATAGAAAGCAATTTGGAAGTTTTTTGTAAGACTATGCATAAAATGTATCCAGAGATTTTACTTACACCTCTTGTATATGAAGAAACAATGGATGTTGAGAATCTGCTTATACATATGAAAAACGCCCGTATGCTTGTTATGGATTGGAAATTGTCTGAAAGAATGACAGCAATTCAGTTATTAAATAAAGCTGAATTTTCTGGGCAGCTAAGATTTTGTGTTATTTATACTTCAAATTTGCCCGATGCTGAAAAAGATTTTATAGATAAAATTCCAAATGCAAAACAAGATGCATTAAAGAGAGGAAACTGTAAAGATAAAAGTTATGATTACATAAGAGTGAATTCGGTTTTATATATGATATGTGAAAAGGATAAGTTTAATTTTCATATGATTATGGACTCATTGGTAAATATTTTTATCAGAGAAGTTGGATATTTTCCAATCGCTTTTATTGATATGATAGCAAGATTAGAAAGAAGAGTACCATATTATCTAAATGAATTTTCATATCCTTTTGATAAATTACTTTTGTTACAGACGAGTTCCGATGGATTGCCAGTAGGTGAAGTGTCGCATACAATTAGTAATATGGTTATGAACAATATAAAGACTGATATAGACTTGGATGAAAATGTTTTGAATGGAATTTATGAAAATCAAATTCATTTGTTAAGTGATATTTTAAACAATGACGAAGAATTTAAAAATAAATTATGCAAGAGTTTGGATGTGATATTTGATCGATTGGAGTGTACAGAAGAGAATAGAAGCATTCTAAGAAGTATTTCAACAGAAGAGTACAAAGAGATAATTAAAAAAGCCATTAGTGATTTTATGAATTTATCAAAAGGAATACATAAGGCTAGTGAGTCAATGGCAAAACTTTATGGGAAAAAAAAGGCAGAAAAGATTATTAATGAAAATGGAATTATTGGAGAGTCTTCAAAAGTTAAGAGTGAGTTGATACGTTTGTATAAAGAACAATTTAAAGAAAAGGCGGAAAAGATTTTCCCGGCTTGTTTAATGGTATTGGCTAATCCTGAAGAAAGTTACGATGTAAATAGACTTGTAACTTCTCTAAAAGTTGTGAATTATAAAGAAGGTGAGAGAAAAATATCGGATATTTTTCAAGAATGTTATGATTTAAAAGAAGAGGAAATGTGCATAAAAACTGATAATAACGGACCAAAACTTGGGTTGTTGCAAAACAAATTAAATTCGGGCGATATATTGTATAAAAAAGAAACGGAAAATGGTGAGGTGGGAACTTTTTATTTATGTATTGTCCCGTCTTGCCAGCTTCTAAGACCTAAAAAGGTTGAAGGAAATATTTTATTTGTAGAAGGCAAGATTGTAAGCGAGAAACCTAATGAACAATTGAAAGACAGTGAACATTTTACCATTTTACCGGGAATAGATGATAAAAATAAACTTGTTCGTGTCGTGTGGAAATATCATAGAATCGTTGCATTAGATTTGAATAAAATATCATGTAGTGATTATGAAAACTTATATCGACCTTATAGGTTGACCTATGAATATGTTCGTCAGATTATAGGGGAATTTGTTGCATTTTATTCAAAATCTGGAGTAGAGGAATTATTCTTAAAAGCAGACTCATCGTTGGATCACTTATTATTGCGAAGGTAAACATTCATGAGTGATATATATAATGCAAGTAAGCGATCTAAGATTATGAGTGGTATTAAAAATAAAAATACGAAACCAGAAATTAAAGTAAGGAAAATGCTTTGTGATTTAGGGTTTAGGCAGTATAGGTTATCAACAAAAAAATTGAAGTGCAAACCAGATATAGTATACGTCGGAATGAAAAAAGCAATATTTGTTAATGGTTGTTTTTGGCATGGGCATACGTGCAAAAAGGCCGAACTTCCGAAGACAAATTTTGACTTTTGGGAAAAGAAAGTGATTTTAAATCAAGAGCGTGATTTGAGAAATTATAGGGAACTTAAAGAGAAAGGATGGTCATATCTTGTTATTTGGGAATGTGAACTAAAAAAGAAAGATGAGCAGGAAATGTATAATAGAATTTTTAATTTTATAAGTTATTAAATGCATAGAAGTTTTATATTAGTTTACTTGTTCAGAAAATGTTGAAGGATATAGGCGTTTATGATGGGATATTGATACAATAATAAGGGTAATAGGGAGTGATTGTGAAACGTTTTATAAATTAAATTTTCTGTATCATTGAGGTAATCCTAAAGCCAAAGGAAGAGCAATATATTACAGTAAAGAAGAATATGGGAGAATGACTATATGGCGAATAAATTAGAACTTACATGGTATGGAAAAGATGAAAATATAAAAGTAGAGCCACGATTGTTGCTTCATGATTCAACAAAGGATTATGGAGAAAAAGAAACAAATAATATGTTGATTCATGGAGATAATTTGTTGGCATTAAGGGCTTTAGAAAAAGACTATGCCGGAAAAGTAAAATGTATTTATATTGATCCGCCATATAATACAGGTGCTGCATTCGACCAATATAATGATAATTTAGAGCATAGTCAGTGGTTGACACTAATAAAACCTCGTTTAGAATTATTACGGAAATTATTAAAAGAAGATGGTAGTATTTGGATAAGCATTGATGATGATGAGGGACATTATCTGAAAGTATTATGTGATGAGGTATTTGGACGTAGCAATTTTGTGAGTACAGTTATATGGGAGAAAAAATATTCACCTCAAAATGATGCCAAGTGGTTTTCTGACAGCCATGATTTTATCTTGGTATATGCAAAAAATAAAGGAACATGGAAGCCTAATTTATTGCCTAGAACTTCCGAAATGGATAAGAGATATAAAAATCCAGATAATGATCCAAGAGGTGTATGGAAAGCGGCTGACTTTTCGGCAAGAACATATAGTGATTCAGGAGATTATCCTATAACATTGCCAAGTGGAAGAGTAGTTACACCGCCAGCTAGCCGTGCATGGATAACCAATAAGGGAACTTATGAGCAATTAGTCAAGGATAACAGGATTTGGTTTGGGAAAGATGGAAATAATGTTCCAGCACAAAAAAAGTTTTTATCTGAGGTTAAGCAAGGAATGACTGCAATGACAATATGGAAGTATGAGGAAGTAGGACATACTCAGGACGCCAAAAAGGAAGTAAAAGCCTTAAATCCAACAGATCCTTTTGCAACACCTAAACCTGAAAAATTGCTCGAACGTATTTTAATGCTTGCGACCAATACTAATGATTTGGTACTTGATTCTTTCTTGGGTTCTGGCACAACAGCAGCAGTTGCACAGAAAATAGGAAGAAGATGGATTGGAATAGAAATGGGAACTCATGCGTACACGCATTGTAAAACCCGTTTGGATAAAGTGATTTCTGGTGAGGATCAAGGCGGTATCTCAAAGTCAGTTGGTTGGAATGGAGGAGGTGGATATAAATTCTATGAACTTGCTCCATCACTTATTAATTATGATAAATTTGATGAACCAATTATAAATAAAGAATATGATGCGGACATGCTTGCGGCAGCAGTGGCCCTGCATGAAGGATATACATATCAACCAGATGCTGAACTTTTTTGGAAACAGGCATATGGAACAGAGAATTCCTATTTATTCGTGACTACAAGGCATTTAACAGACAGCTATATTAATTCTATTATGGATACGATGAAAGAAAATGAATTTCTTATTATTGCATGCAAATCCTATGATGATAAATTGGAGCATATTAGCAAAAAGATTGTAATAAAGAAAATTCCACAAATGCTGCTTTCAAAATGTGAATTTAGTAAAGAGAATTACAATTTAAACATCGTAAATCCACCGGTATATGAGGACGAGGAGGCAGAGTATGAATAATGTTTTATTTCCACAATATACAACAGAATATATCAGTAATACTATGTCACTTCGTAAACCACAGGAAAAATCCCTGCAAATTCTTGATGCCATTATGAAAAATGCAGTATTGAATAAGAATACAGGACTTGAGAATATATTAAGAGAGATCCATGAGATGTATCCGATATGTTCTGATTTTGAAAGGGAATTTCCATCGGTAGCCTTTGCACTTGCGACAGGAGTAGGGAAGACGAGACTGATGGGGGCTTTTATCACATATCTGTATGCACAGCATGGAATCAAGAATTATTTTGTTGTTGCACCGGGGACTACCGTTTGTGATAAATTGAAGAGAGATTTAGGAGACAGTTCGAACCCCAAGTATGTATTTCATGGTATTGGTTGTTTTAGCAATTCTCCGCTTGTAATAACGGATGAAGAATATGCAGACCATCCTATATCGTTATTTCAATCAGATATTAATATTTATGTGTTTAATATTGATAAATTTAATAAAGAGAATGCCAATATGAAGCAGATAAATGAAGTGCTGGGAGATTCATTTTTTAAGATGCTTTCTGAACTGGACGATTTAGTACTTATCATGGATGAGTCTCATCACTATCGGGCTGAAAAAGGTGCGAAAGCTTTAAATGAACTGAATCCATTGTTAGGATTGGAACTTACAGCTACACCACTTGTAAAGTCAGGAAGTAAGCAAATACCATTTAAGAATGTTGTATATGAATATCCGTTATCAAAAGCAATCGAAGATGGTTATACCCGGACACCCTTTGCAGTGACAAGAGCAGACGTAGCTTTCTACAATTTTGGTGAAGAACAGCTTGATAGGCTGATGCTCAATGATGGAATAATATGTCATGAAAATGCAAAGAAAAAGTTGGAAATTTATGCAAATAAATATGATGTGAAAAAAGTAAAACCTTTTATGCTTGTGGTCTGCCAAAATACAGACCATGCAGCATGGGTAGAAAACTATGTGAAATCAAAAGAGTTTTGCGATGGAAGATATGAAAATAAGACTATTACTATTCATTCAAAGTTAAAGGGAAGTGAAAGTGATTTTAATACCAGAATGCTTCTTGATGTTGAAAGAGCGGATAACCCAATAGAAATTGTAATCCATGTAAATATGTTGAAAGAGGGGTGGGATGTAAATAATCTTTACACGATTGTTCCACTTCGTACAGCAGCGTCTAAAATTATGCGTGAGCAGATGGTTGGAAGAGGACTGCGCTTGCCATATGGAGAGCGTACAAATGACCGGGATGTGGATGCAGTCATGCTTACAGCACATGATAAGTTTAATGATATATTGGAGGAAGCGCAAAAAGGTGATTCGATTTTTAAAGCAGGCAATGTAATTAAAGTTGAAGATTTACCGAAAGAGGAAATTGTATACACACAGGTTGCGCTTGACTTAAAGCAGAATTCAGAGATAGAAGATGCTTATAAACAGACAGGTGTAACAAGAGATGAAAAAACAACAGAATTTTTCAAGAAAGCTGCATCTGCAATATCTATGGAACTTGTACGAGAAATAGAAACAAATGAAGAACATAAAGTAGATGAAAATCGAAAAAAGAAAATCGTAGATACAGTTATTGGAAAACTGAAGCAGAATGAAGATTTAGGGGAAGTATTTAAGAAAAATGAAAACCCGTTTTACGAATGGATAGGACAGAAAACTGAGAAAACATATAGGGAAGTAGTAGAAAAATACATTCCTATTCCGCGGATTAAAGTAACAGATGAAGGGGTTGAGGAATATAATTTTGTGGATTTTGATATGGATTTTTCAGATTTTTCATTTTGCCCTATCAGCAACGATATTTTAGTCCAGAGCCTTGAGGATTTGAGTGACAGGGAGCGGATTAAAGGGAATACAATTAATTTTGAGGGATATAATCCACATAAAATATTACTTGAATTGTTAAGAGAAAAGTCTGAGATTGACTATGAGAAGTGTTCAGAACTGTTATATAAACTGATTGAACAGACATGCTTATATTTTGAAAATTCATATGGAATGGATGGCATGAAAAATGTTGTCATGATGTATAAAAGAGATATTGTACAAAAGATATATAATCAGATGATGCAGCATTTCTATATTACCAATGGATTTTTGAAAGAAGAGGTTATTGGAACAAGAGATTATAATTATAGCCAGTTCTTTACCGCTGAGAAAAAATTGGATTTATTTTCTTCATATACTGGAAATATTCGTTCCATTGTATTTGAGGGAATTAAAAGGGGCGTATTTAGAGAAGCGCAATTTGACAGTAAACCTGAACTTGAACTTGCCCGTATTTTGGAACGGGATAAAGTATACGTTAGAAATTGGCTGCGTCCATCCAGTAAAGAATTTAATATCACATATAACCATGGTCGTAATTATGAACCCGATTTTGTTGTAGAAGTCGAAGATCATATCTTTCTTGTCGAAGTCAAGGGAGAAGATCGTCTTGATGCAGCGGATGTTTTAGCAAAAAAAGACAGAGCTTTAAGATACTGTCAAGTTGTGTCAGAGTGGGGAATAGCAAACGGATATAAAGAATGGGATTATGTTTTTATTCCTTCAAAGCAGATAACAGAAAATGCTACATTTGATATGTTGACAAAAAGATTTACTGTAGATGCTGAATCGGATATTTTGAAAGAAGATAATTAAGTGCAACACAGAGTATTAAATAAACTAGGACGAGTACAATTGAAGAATATATGAAGTAGATATATGTAGATGGGAGGAAAAAAATATGCAATATCAAAATCCATTTTGGGGGATGATGAATTATGATTATATCCAACAACAGATGCAACAATATCAAATGGAACAAATAAAAAATACATATGAATGCGCACATAAATTAAAAGATTTTTTAGATAGTACAGATAAGATAGCACCAGAATATCAGCAAGCAGCATGGTTGGAATGCTGTGCAGTTATGATGGAGTATTATCAAAAGCATAATATCTTTTGAAAGATGTTAATATTGTAGTTTGTTTTAGTTAAAAAATTTAGGTTGCAATAGGTGGCAAAATGGATTACATAGATGACAGTATTCGAAACTCAAATATTATAATATACACAACAGAAGATGGTTTGTCTAAGATTGAAACAACTTTTGACGGCGATACCGTCTGGTTATCTATTGATCAAATGGCAGAATTGTTTCAAAGAGATAAATCAACGATTTCAAGGCATATTAAAAATATTTATTCAGAAGAAGAACTTGTGCAGGAAGCAACTGTTGCATATTTTGCAACAGTTCAAAATGAAGGGAATAGGCAAGTAGAGCGTAATATTTGTTACTACAATCTCGACGTAATCATTTCCGTTGGCTATCGTGTAAAATCAAAACGAGGTACACAGTTTAGAATTTGGGCAACCGGAATATTAAAAGAGTATATGCGCAAAGGTTTTGCGTTGGATGATGAACGT
>CAZKOR010000041.1:0-22632 GCA_964554405.1 uncultured Bacteroides sp.
GGCGGCGGTTATGAATATGTCTCAGACAGAGAGGGAGAAATGCTTGCGCTGCAATGGGCGGCTTACGGCTATCACGCCGCGGTACTTCGCTATTCGGTTGCGCCCGCAGTGTATCCGACTGCGCTCCTAGAACTGGCATCTGTTGTAAAAATGATGAAAGAACATGCGAAAGAGTGGCATATTATGCCTGACAAAATTTTGGTACAGGGTTCTTCCGCAGGCGGTCATCTTGCGGCAAATTATGCGATGTTCTGGAAGAAAGCGTTTTTAGCTGAAAAGCTGGGCGTATCTTCCGATATGCTGCGTCCCGCAGGGGTTATTTTAAATTATCCGGTTATTACTTCCGGTGAGTATGCTCATGAGGGTTCTTTCCGAAAACTGCTCGGTTCCGATTATGATTCAATGAAAGAAGAACTGTCATTGGAAAATCAGGTGACGGACGATATGCCTCCGGCTTTTATCTGGCATACGAATGAAGATGGTTCGGTTCCGGCGGAAAATTCCCTGTTCCTTGCGCTGGCAATGCGGAAAAAAGGTATTTCGGTAGAGCTGCATTTGTATGCGAAAGGCGGTCATGGACTTTCCCTTGCCGATGAAAGAACGGTAAGCCATGCGAGAAAAGAAATCATACCGGAATGCCAGTCGTGGATTACGCTTGCCAATACATGGATGAAAGAAGTTATTTTGGTTTAGGTATTTGCATCAGATTTTGTCTGCTTCCGGTATTCGATAGGGCTTATGCCGACGTATTTTTTGAATTTTTTATGAAAATAATCGACATTTTTATAACCTGACTGTTTGGCTACTTCATAGACTTTTAACTCGTTTTCGGAGAGCAGCTTTTTAGCATATTCGATTTTTTTATGGTCGATATAGGAGTTAAAACTTTCCCCGACGGTTTTATGAAAAATCTGTCCGAGATAAGCACTGTTGTAGCCGAACAGGGGAGCAATCGTCTCCAGCTTGATAGATTTTTGGAAATTGCGTTCGATATAGAATAGGACATCATCCAGAATCATATCTCCGGACGAGGTCTTGATGGCATTTATAATCATCTCAATCTGCTCCGAAATGAACAGGATGATTTCATGAAGATTGTGCTGGCTTGTAATAAATCTTATGGCGGCAGAGTCGGTTTGAAAAGGGATTTTTGCCCATGTATAGTCCCGGTTCATTTCTTCTTTCATCTGTAAATACAAATCTGCCAGAAACGACTTGATAAGGGTGACATCATTACGGAACTGCGCAAGAGTGTTTTCAAGTTCATCCAGAGTCTTTATCAGCATATTCCGATTAAAAGACTGAATATAATCAATAAGGCGGTTAGTAAAATCAGCAAGCAGTTCTTCATTAAGCTCCAAAAAGGGGTAGGGGGGGCAATATGTGGAGCGGATAATGTCTCATATCCCAAAGTGTGCTGGTCGGGAGCACAGAAAAAACGATATGAAAGCAGTAAAGCGGCATCTTTATGGGAAAGATGAATATCCTCCGGAGAAAAAACGGGTCTGCCATAGCTTAGGAACATAGAGCCCATAGGACTGCCTTCCTGCGGCGGCTGTTTTTCAAAATGTTCCAGAAAATCAGAAAGTCTGTTCCTGCCGTGAGAGCCTTTCAGCAGGACGACATCCTGATTGTTTACAAGCATTTGTTCAAATAAGGCATTTCCTTTGTTCGTCACTTTTAAAAGGTCTGCAAATGTGTAGGGTGCAATAGTAGATTCTTTGTTAAAATCTTCGCAAATAACGACCTGATAGGAGTCGGCAAATAAATTCATAGACTTTAGATATTTGCGGGAGTATGGACCCGCTCCGGTGTTTGTGAGTAAGTCAAAAAGAACAGAGTACTTTGCATTGTTTTGGAGTGCCGCCAGGTTATCAGCGGCTTTAGCTTCATCAGAGAGAATATCGCGTATGGTGCAGACCGCATGATAAAGTTCCTTTCTGTCCATAGGTTTCGTCAGATAGAAGCTTGCACCGTATTTAATAGCGTCCTGTGCAGAGACAAAATCAGCGTGTCCGCTTATGATAATACATTTTCCTTTAAATCCGGATGCCCTTGCCCGACGAAGAACTTCGGTTCCACGCATTCCGGGCATGTGGATGTCCAACAGGACAAGAGCGGGATGCAGGGAAAGAATCTGAGAGAGAGCTTCTTCCCCGTCCGATGCTTCTCCGCATAATTGAAAACCAAGTAAATCCCAGTCTATTATTTTTTTCAGTTTTTCTCTAACAGAAAATTCATCATCTGCAATAAACAGTGTTTTCATGGATTTGCTCCCTTATTTCAGGTAATGATTTATTCCTGCCGCAGGATAGCGACACCTTCAGCTGCAAGCGTCAGAGTATCGTTTGTCTGATAGGATATATCTGTCAGAATATCCGTGCCGCCGCAGTTTAAGATAATATCATGGCTTCCCGAATCATGATTTAAGAAAAACAGGAAAGTACCATTGTCATTGCAGCGTGTAGTGACTTCAACGGTTTCTGGTGCGTCGATAATGGGTTTAATGCCTGCATCTTCACAGATTTCACGGATAAAGTTCCGGTAAAAGTCAGCATTGGAACGCACTGCAACATAATAAGCACATCCTTTTCCGAATGGATTCCGGGTCAGTACGGGCATACCTGCATAGAAATCCTGTTCGTAGGAACAAAGCGATTCGGCAGTTTCCGTATGTAAAAGGTCGCAGAGTAACGTAGCAGGATATGTAGCTCCCCGGTAGGTGAAACTGTTTTCACACCCTTCCGGCAGAGCGTCCTCTTCTTCCACCCAGATACCGAGAATATCCCGCAGTCTGCCCGGATAACCGCCGATATCCACCAGGTCATGCTCATCTACATAGCCGCTGAAAAACGTGGTTAAAAAGCGTCCGCCGTTTTTTACAAAATCATGCAGCTTTTCATCATAGCCCGTTTTTACCATATAAAGAATCGGGGCGACAACGAAAGAATACTGCGAAAGGTCGTCTTCCACACTGATAATATCCACAGGAATATGGAGATCATAGAAAGCCGTGTAATAATTCAAAATTTCATCAAAGTAATGAAGATGGATACTCGGACCTGCCGAATAATCCGTTGCCCACCAGTTATCCCAGTCAAAGACGATAGCAGCTTTGGCGGGCGTCCTGCCGCCCAGTGTGAGGGAACCTATTTTTTCCAGTTCTGCACCAAGCTGTGCAATTTCCCGAAAGACTCTCGTATTTTCGTGACCGACATGGTCAATAACAGCGCCATGATATTTTTCACACGCACCGATGCTGCGGCGCATCTGGAAAAACATGACGGTGTCTGCACCGTGTGCGACAGCCTGATAACTCCAGAGACGCATCTCGCCCGGACGTTTAAGAGCGTTGTAGGGGTGCCAGTTTGTAACGCTTGGCGTCTGTTCCATTAAAGCAAACGGCATACCTTGCTTTAAACCGCGCATCAAATCATGTTTCAGCGCTGTTTCCGCAATTGGAGAACCGACTCTCGGATAATTGTCCCAGGAAATGAAATCCATATATTTTCCCCACATCTGATAGTTCAACTCCTGATAAGCGCCCATCAGGTTAGTGGTAATCGGAATGTCCGGTGTAATGGCGTGAATTGTGTCATATTCCAGGCGGAAGCAGTTTAAAATGCTTTCGGAATTAAATCTTCTGTAATCCAGTGAGATGCCTTGAAAAGTAGTTCTGTTAAGTTCAAAGTGCTCCGACAACATATTAGGCAGAACAATATCATCGAAATCATAAAAAGTATGTCCCCAAAATGCAGTGTCCCATACCCGGTTGACTTCATCTATCGTTTTGTATTTGTCCTTCAGCCATTCCCGGAAAGCGCGTTCGCAGTTCTCGCAGTAGCAGCTTCCGCCGAATTCATTGGCAATATGCCATGCGACAATGTTGTCATATTTTTTATAGCGTTCGGCAAGTTTTCCGGCAAGCGCTTTTGCATATTTATGATAGGTGGGACTGTTTGGACAGGAATTGTGACGACCGCCGAATTTACGCTTCATTCCGTTAAATTCCGTTCTGAGAATATCGGGATGCTTTCTTGCCATCCATGCGGGATGCGCAGCGGTAGAAGTGGCAAGGCATACTTTCAGCCCATTTCTGTGCGCTAATTCCATAATTTTATCAAGCTGTTCAAAATGATAGACGTCGTCATCCGATTGAAGAGACGCCCAGCTAAAGACGTTTAAGGTGACTATGTCGATATGCGCAAGTTTTAAGAGACGCATGTCCTCTTCCCATACCTCTTCCGGCCACTGTTCGGGATTGTAGTCGCCGCCGTATAAAATTTTTTGTATTCTGCTGTCTGCAATCATAATGTCCCTCGCTTTTCTTTTTTTAGTTAGGATTCGGGTGTCAAAAGGTGCTTTCATAATAATATTTTCAGTATAACATTTTATCGAAAACAGGTACAGATGCAGGAGAAATGTTTTCCAATATTTATAAAATAGATGTAGTGTGTCATGAACGGTCATATATTTGTTATAAAAAGATGAAAAAATTTCCTGTAGGCCCTAAAGATTTATGAATGACGGTACGATATAATATACAGAAATAACGGAATCGGCAGATTCTAAGTTCGAATCAAATTTCCAAGGAGGGATAAACATGAGCGTAAACGGAGTTACCAATTCAGCAAGCACTTACGAAACAGCTTACCAGACAAGCCAGCCTGCTTCTGCAACAGAAAAAGAGCAGACAACAGCAGCGTCTAATGAAAAAGAAACTGGTGTTGTTTATGAGCAGTCAAAGAATGCAGCAACAACTTCTTCCACAAAAAAGACTTATACACAGAATACGGATTTAGTTGCTAAAATGAAAGCAGACCAGCAAAGCAGACAGCAGCAGTTACAGGATATTGTAAATAAGATGCTGTCACAGCAGGGTGATACCTACAATAAGGCAAACGGCATTTGGAGCATTTTGTCAGGCGGAAACTTCACAGTGGATGCAGCTACAAAAGCACAGGCAGAAAAAGATATCTCCGAAGATGGTTACTGGGGTGTAAAACAGACATCAGAGCGTATTCTTGATTTCGCTACGGCATTGACAGGCGGAGATCCGAGCCAGATTGAAAAAATGCGTGCAGCTTTCAAGAAAGGTTATGATCAGGCAGAGAAGACATGGGGCGGTAAGTTACCTGATATCTCCAGACAAACATATGATGCTGTTATGGCAGGTTTCGATAAGATGGCAGAAGATGCGGGACTTACAACAAACAACTAAACAGTAATTGATACGAAATAAAAACTCCCAATATAATTATGTTGGGAGTTTTTTTGCGATGTTTGGGCGCAGGCGTTATCAACGCCTGCGCAATACTCGCAAGACAAATGCATTTGTCTGTGAAATAATTTATTTTTCACCCTAGTTTAATGCCGAATAGAGAATATTCCTGATTCTTCTTGTATATTCGGTAGTACCGCTGTTTGTTTTCTGCTGCATAATGAGCAGGGTCATGTTATGGGCGGGATCGTTTGTCATATATGTGCCAAGCCATCCGTCCCAGCCGTATTCTCCTTTGCTGCCTAAAGTGACTGCTGCGCCGGGGTCAACCAGAATCCGAAGCAGATTCGCATAAGTAAAGCCTGGCAGATTTTCCCACTGATTCACGTAGCGCTGCTGTGCGTCCGTTAAATGCGCATTTGTCATAAATTCCACAGTCTTAGGCGACAGGAATGTTTTGCCCTGATAGGAGCCTTTATTAAGAAGCATCTGCGTAAATGCCGCATAGTCATCTATCGTGGAAACAAGTCCCGCACCGCCTGACTCAAAAGCAGGGGCAAATTCCATGCGGTTCTGGACGGCAAGGTGCGGAATATGGCATTCTTTTAGTCCGGTATCGGATTCCTCGTATACTTTGGCAAGACGGCTTTGCTTTTCCTGCGGAACATAGAATCCTGTATCTTTCATGCCGAGCGGCTCAAAAATTCTCTTTGATAGAAATTCGCCGAATTTCATACCGGAAGCCACTTCTATGACAGCGCCCAAAACATCCGCCGACATGCCGTACTGCCATTTTTCACCGGGTTGAAAGGCAAGCGGGAATTCACCCAAACGATTCATGATTTCCACTGTGGTGAGCGGATGAGCGGAAGCCATCTTTTCGATTACTTCCTCCAGTAAAACCCCTGTTCTTACTTCTGCTGCGCTGTTTTCCCCAGGATAGACAAGCCCGGAAGTCATATTCAGCAAATCCTGTATCATAACAGGCCGGGTTACGGGTATCATTTTTCCATCGGTAACAATATATTGGTTTGTAAAACCGGGCAGATATTTGAAAACAGGTTCCAGTAAATCAATTTTTCCCTCTTCCAACAGCATCATGGCGGCTGTGGCAGTAACCGGTTTGGACATGGAATACATCCTGAAAATCGTATCCCTCGTCATCGGCAGCTTATTGTCTATATCGCGCAAGCCGGTTTCGTGATAATATTTTTCTTCACCGTTTTGTATTACCATACAGGTAACGCCGGAGACAAAATGTGCATCCGTCATCTCCTGTAACATATTTGACAGCTGTGTCAGTTTTTCTTGATTCATGATATCAATCCCTTATTTTTGCTCAGCCTGCGAGTTAGTAAGAAGAATGCCTGCCCTTTAAGGCATTCTTCGATGTGAGAAAGACTTGCTTTGCAAGTCGTAGAACTTCTTAGCGAAATGTCCATTGGCATGAGCTTTAGAAGTTCTTCTCACATTATTATATCATTGACAAACTCCGACAGATTGTATAAAATTAAGTACAATCCAAAAGATTGCATATTGTATACAAACTCGCAGACTGAGGAAAGGCATGATTATAAATATGGAACAGATTCGTAAAAACGCGTATGCAAAAATAAATTTAGGTCTGGATGTGCTGCGAAAAAGAGCAGACGGTTATCACGAAGTTAAGATGATCATGCAGACAGTCGATATTTATGATACTTTGACTTTTACCAAAAGAGAAGAACCTGGTATCCTTTTAAAAACAGACAAAGAAGAACTCTCAGCGGGAACGGATAATCTTATTTATAAGGCAGCGGCGTGTCTGATAAATAAGGCGGGCATTTCGCAGGGAGTAGAGATTGTCCTGCAAAAAAGGATTCCGATTGCCGCGGGAATGGCGGGCGGCAGTACGGATGCCGCAGCCACGCTTACAGGTCTGAATGATTTGTTTTCTCTTGATTATTCTTTGGAAAAATTGCAGAAACTGGGTGTGACATTGGGCGCGGACATTCCTTATTGTCTGATGGGGGGATGTGCCCTGTCGGAGGGAATAGGAGAGATTCTGACAAAACTGCCGCCGCCGCCGCAATGTATTTTAGTCATTGCAAAACCGGATATTAATGTCTCTACAAAATTTGTATACGAAAACCTGCATGCGGAGAGTTTGGCTTATCATCCGGATATTGACGGTATGACAGAAGCTGTCCGCACAGGCAGTTTAAAAGGCATCACCGACAGACTCGGAAATGTGCTTGAGACAGTTACGGTACGGGAATATCCGGTTATCGATAAGATTAAGACATTGATGAAAAATGCCGGGGCGGAAAATGCTCTGATGAGTGGAAGCGGCCCTACGGTCTTCGGTATTTTTACGGAAAAAAAGGATGCTGAAAGTGCGGCAGAGCAGATAAAGGCGGAAGACTTGGCAAACGAGGTTTTTGTAACAGGATTTTATTCATAAATAAAGGGGGATTAGGGAGTGCAGTTACAGGCAAATATCGATGAATTTCTTCCTTTGCGGGATGTTGTTTTTAATACACTTCGAAAAGCGATTCTGACCGGAGAATTAAAACCGGGTGAGCGGTTGATGGAAATCCATCTTGCCAATCAACTCGGCGTCAGCAGAACGCCTATCAGAGAGGCTATTCACAAACTGGCGTTAGAGGGACTTGTCATAATGATTCCCAGACGCGGCGCTGAAGTGGCGCAGATTACGGAGAAAAGTTTAAAAGATGTATTGGAAGTCAGAAGAGCTTTGGATGCACTTTGCGCGGAACTTGCCTGTGACAGAATTACGGAGGCAGAAAAGAAACAGCTTCAGAAAGCGTGCAGTGATTTTGAAAAAGCAACGCTTACCGGAGATGCAACGACAATCGCGGAAGCTGATGTGGCGCTGCATGATATCATTGTGGCGGCAACGGGCAATGAACGTCTGATACAGCTTGTCAATAATTTGTCGGAGCAGATGTACCGCTACCGCTTTGAATATATTAAAGACGAAAACAAACATAAACATCTGGTGGAAGAGCATAGGATGATTTATGACAGTATCGTCCGTCATGATAAAGAGGGAGCGGCGAGAGCAGCGAAACTCCATATTGATAATCAGGAGAAGTCTATTATCAGACAGATACGGATGGAGAAAGAAAAGTAGAATATTACACGCGATGATGGGAATACTCCTTAAAAAATAAGGAGTAAAGAAAATGAAACAAAATATATTTTCCCAACTAAGAAGGATGTTGACAGGTATCGCGGCAGGAGCGCTTGTATTTGTGTGGTGGGGCGTTCTTTATCCGGAGCTGTGTTTCCCGCAGGATACTTATGATATTATATATGAGATGGAAGAAGAGGAAATTTCCGAAGATGACATGTGCCGTCAGCTTTTGGGGGCGGACGAAGAACAGATTATTGTAACGAGCAGGCTGCTTCAATGGATAAAGCAGCATAAGCAGACATAAAAGGAGTTTGAAATGAAAGAAAAAGAGTCACTTTGCAATGCGCCGATTGGCGTTTTTGATTCAGGTATCGGCGGTCTTACGGTAGCAAGAGAGATTATGCGGCAGTTACCGAATGAAAGGATTGTCTATTTTGGTGATACGGCGAGAGTGCCCTACGGCAGTAAATCACCTGAAACCATTACCAAGTATTCCAGACAGATTGCCAGATTTTTGCAGTCGCAGCAAGTCAAGGCGATTGTAATTGCCTGTAACTCGGCAAGCGCCTGTGCGTTGGACGCAGTGGAAGAGGAAGTGGAGCTGCCGATTATTGATGTGGTAAGACCCGGAGCCAAAACCGCGATAGAGGCAACACATAACGGAAAAATCGGAGTTATTGCTACAGAGGCAACCATTAAGAGCGGGATTTATAAAAGATACATAGAAGAACATGACACGAATGTCAGCGTTATTGGAAAAGCCTGTCCGCTGTTTGTGCCGCTTGTGGAAGAGGGATTATGGGAAGACCCTGTGACGGATGAAATAGCAAGAAGATATCTGACGGAGTTAATTGACATTGATATTGATACGCTGATTCTCGGCTGTACCCATTATCCGTTAATCCGCTCCACGGTCGGGAAGATTATGGGCGATAAGGTAACTTTAGTCAATCCGGCATATGAGACGGCACAGGCGCTAAAGGCATTGTTGGAGAGAGAAGGTATGGAGAGCGAAAAAAGACCGGAACTCGGAACGGAACTATACCGCTTCTTTGTCAGTGATGCGGCGGATAAATTCCAAAAATTTGCCAACTCCATTATTCCGTACGGCATTCTTTCTGCTAAAGCGATTCACATAGAGGAATATTAAGATGACAAAAGATGTATGGATATCCCTGCGGGGACTGCAGTTTAGCGGGGATGAGTTAGCAGATAATATTGGGACAGCGGTGTCCGGAACGTATTATGAGAAAAACGGAAAACATTATGTGATATACGAAGAAATCATAGAGGGACTGCAAAAGCCTGTTATGAATAAACTGAAATTCGGGGAACATTTTCTGGAACTTTCCAGAAGCGGTCCGCTCAGCGTCTGCATGATGTTTGAGGAAAACAAAAAGCATATGGCGGATTATCACACGCCATACGGGAAGCTGATGCTTGGCATTGATACGAAAAAATTCCGAATGGAAAATGAAACGGATAAAATGAGACTTGATATAGAGTACACGTTGGAACAAAATAATGAGTACCTTGCTGACTGCAAGATACTCATAGAAGTTCGTTCCAAGTAAAAAATAATAAATATTATTTTATTATTTGATAGGTGTTGCACCGGCTTTTTCCTGCGCTTTTTCGAGGGCGCGTTTGAAAAAGCCTTTTTTCTTGGCTTCCACCGGAGCCTGTTTGCCGTGAAGTCCTTTTACATCAGTAATATAAATACCACTGACAACGGCTTTAACTTCTTTTTTTACAGGAATGGAATCAAAAATCTTTTCATCGGAGATTAAGGTCATAATCTGGGGTCCGACTTTTGCTTTTACAACAGGAAGCTTGGAACCTCTTAAAAATTTGGGAGTCTGGTCGATCACCATTTGCGGCAGACCGGAATCCTTTAGCTTCATCCGTTTTTTATCAATAATCAACATGGAAACGGTTTGCTTCATAGCATCAATTTGTGCCTGTTGCGCTTCCTGTTTCTTCTGCATATTTCGTCCTAAAAAGTATAACGCCACTACAGCGATAATAAGAACGGCTAAAATGCACAATAATACAATTGATAACGTACTCATGAGAATATCTCCTTTCTTTCGTAACAAATATTTTAGCATTGATTTTCATATTAGGCAAGATTTCTTATGGATTTTGAATAGAAACTATGATATATTTTAGTATAATGTGAAAAATAAATTTTTCAACTGAACTTGTTCAGTTTATGCAAGTTTGTGCAGGTTGAGGCAAGAACGGAGGAGTATAATGAAAAAGAAAATGGCACTGCTTGCGGCAGTGATATTGCTTGCAGGCAGTTTATCCGCTTGTGGGAAAAAGGCGGAATATATAAGGGAAATAACCGCTTCCGATTATGTGACGCTTGGGGATTATAAAGGGATTGAAGTAACAATAAGCGATCCGGAAGCAGAGGCACAACAAAATGTGGAGGAGTATTTAGCTTATCTGGATTCCATCAATACGGAATTGGTCGAAGTAACAGACCGAACTGTCGTGGAAGAGGGCGATACGGTAAATATTGATTATACTGGCTATCGGGATGGTGTTGCTTTTGATAACGGTGCAGCAACAGGGCAGGATTTGACGATTGGTTCCGGCTCTTTTATTCCGGGGTTTGAAGACGGATTAATCGGAAAAGAAGTCGGAGAGACCGTTATGCTGGATTTGACTTTCCCTGCTGATTATCGCAGCGAGGAAATGGCGGGTGCAGAAGTTACATTTGAAGTGGTGATTAACAGCATCTCTATTTTGGAGCAGCAGGAGCTGACAGTGGAATTTGCTAATGAAATGACACAGTTAGACTGTAGTACGGTAGAGGAATTTAAAGAGACGATTTATAATTTGTTTTATGAAGATGCAGTGAGTGCAAACGAAAATGAGATAGCAAGCACTATCGCACAGTCGGTTATGGCAAACTGTATTTTTGAGGAACCGCCGGAAAAAATGGTGGAACGCTACTGTGATATGCAGATTGAAGATATGACAACACAGCTGTCTGCCTATGGTACGGACCTAAATACCTATATGCAGACGTATTACGGCATGAATTCGGAAGAATATATGCAGGTATTTAAAGAAGATGCCGCAAAAATGGCGCAACAGTATATTATGTTTCAGGCAATAGCCGATGCCGAGGGCTTAAATTTGTCGGAAGAGGAAATTTCACAAGCAATGGCGGTGCAGGCAGGGACGTATGGATATTCATCTGTAGAAGAGTTCAAGGAAGAGATAGGAGAAGAAGTTTTGTACGAATATCTGATGGCGGAAAAAGTAATGGATTTTCTGGAAGAGAATGCAGAGATTCATGTAGAATAGCAAATTGTGAATAACAAGGAAAGGTGAGGTTTTCAAATGGATTTGACAGATATCAGGGATTTATATCGTAACAGAGATAATTATATGGAGAAAGAAGTGACAGTCGGCGGATGGGTCAGAAGTATCAGAGATTCCAAAACGTTTGGTTTTATTGTTGTTAATGACGGTACTTTTTTTGAAACATTGCAGATTGTATACAGTGACAGTCTTGCGAACTTTGAGACAATTTCCAAGCTGAACGTTGGTTCCGCAATCGTAGCACGAGGAAAAATTGTGGCAACACCTCAGGCAAAACAGCCTTTTGAGATGCAGGCGGAAGAAATTATGATTGAGGGCGCGTCTACAGCGGATTATCCGTTACAGAAAAAACGCCATACGTTTGAATATCTGAGAACGATTTCCCATTTAAGACCGAGAACCAATACGTTTCAGGCGACTTTCCGTGTGCGTTCCCTGATTGCGTATGCTATTCATACTTTTTTCCAGGAGAGAGGATTTGTTTATGTGCATACGCCGCTTATTACAAGCAGTGACTGCGAGGGCGCAGGAGAGATGTTTCAGGTAACAACGCTTGATTTGGACAATATTCCGAGAACAGAGGACGGCAGTGTTGATTACAGTCAGGATTTCTTCGGGAAGCCGACGAGCTTAACCGTCAGCGGGCAGTTGAATGTGGAGACTTATGCGTTTGCATTTAAAAATGTTTATACGTTCGGACCGACTTTCCGTGCGGAAAATTCCAATACGACAAGACACGCCGCGGAATTCTGGATGATTGAGCCGGAAATTGCTTTTGCCGACTTGACAGATGATATGATGCTTGCAGAAGCGATGTTAAAGCATATTATCCGTTATGTTCTGGAAAATGCGCCGGAAGAGATGAATTTCTTTAACCAGTTCGTGGACAAGGGACTGATAGAGCGTTTACAGCATGTACTCAATTCCGATTTCGGACACGTTACCTATACGGAAGCGATTAACATACTCGAAAAACATAATGATGAATTTGAATACAAAGTTTCATGGGGATGCGATTTGCAGACAGAACATGAACGCTATCTGACGGAAAAAGAATTTAAACGTCCGGTATTCGTGACGGATTATCCGAAGGAAATCAAAGCGTTTTATATGAAATTAAATGAAGACGGAAAAACCGTAGCGGCTATGGACTGCCTTGTTCCGGGTATCGGTGAGATTATCGGCGGCAGCCAGAGAGAAGATGATTTGGCAACGCTTGAGAAAAGAATGGATGAACTGCACCTGAACAAAGAGGATTATCAGTTCTATCTGGATTTACGGAAATACGGTTCCGTACGCCATGCGGGATTCGGTCTGGGATTTGAAAGATGTGTGATGTATTTAACCGGAATGGGAAATATCAGAGATGTCATCCCGTTCCCGAGAACGGTAAATAACTGTGAACTGTAGTTAAAAGAGGCACATATGAAAAAAAGATGGAAACGCTTTATGAGTGCGTTTGCAGTTCTGGCTTTTTTAGCAGCCGTAGCAGAGCCGGTATGTGCTACTACAATATCCGAACTGCAGCAGGAAAAGAAAGAAAACGAAGACCAACTGAAGAATATCAATCAACAGATTGCCGGATATGTTGGCGCACAGGCTGATATCGGAGAGGAAATTGAGGAACTGGATGCGGAAATCGTGGGTCTGCTTACCGATATTAATCTAATTGAAGAGGCAATCAAGAATAAAGAAGAAGAAATCGAAGTGACGCAGGCAGACTATGATGCGGCGGTAGCGGTGAAAGATGAACAGTATGAATCCATGAAGATTCGTATCAAGTTTATGTACGAGAAGGGTGAGATTTCCTATCTTCAGCTTTTTACGGAATCCTTAAGTGTCAGCGACATGGTGAATAAGGCGGAATATGTAGAAAAGCTTTATGAATATGACAGAAAGCGTCTTGAGGAATATCAGGCTACGGTGGAAGAAGTTGCCGCGCTGCAGGATAAACTGGAAGAAGAAAAATCCGAATTACAGACTTCCATGTATGAACTGGAGGAGGAGCAGGCCTATGTGGAAGAAGTGCTTGCACAGAAGAAGGAAGAATATGAGAACTACAGTGTCGTCTTAGCAAAAGCAAAGCAGGAAGCGGCAGTTTATACAACTAAAATCAAACAGGAAACAGCACAGATTAAACAGTTAGAAGAAGAGGAAAGGCGCAAGGCGGAAGAAGAAGCCCGCAGAAAAGCGGAAGAAGAGGCGAGACTTGCTGCGGAAGCACAGGCGCAAAACAGCGGAGATTCGGGCAGCGGCGCTTCTTCACAGAATACGCCTGTTGTTTCTTCCGGCGGAAGCGCTAAAGGACAGGAGATTGCGAACTTTGCCTGCAAGTATGTCGGTTATCCCTACAAGGCAGGCGGCACGAGCTTAACGGAGGGTGCGGACTGTTCCGGCTTTGTCTGGGCGGTTTATAAGTCTTTCGGCTATTCTCTGCCGAGAACCTCTTATGCACAGTCCGGTGCGGGCAGGAGCGTGTCTTATTCGGAGGCCCAGCCGGGTGATATCATTTATTACGGCGGACATGTCGGAATCTATATCGGAAATGGACGAATCGTTCATGCCAGTACTGAACGTACCGGAATTAAGACCGAATCAGCTACTTATCGGAGTATTATTACAATCAGGAGAATCATATAAGCGCAAGCCGTCCGGCTTGCGTTTATATATTTTATCTGCTATAATGACTTTGATTGTGCATATATGACGGAGATTGTCAAAGAACGACAAGAATATTGAGGAGATTTTTATTATGAAAAAGAGAATGATATGGTTAAGCCTTGTTGCAGCAATGTGTGTGGTATTGACAGGGTGTGGAGACAAATCACCGTTAGACCCCAAAAATCCTGTAACGATTGAGGTATGGAACTACTATAACGGCGACCAGCTTACCGCTTTTGATAATCTGGTGGAGGAGTTTAACGGGACGATAGGAAAGGAAAAAGGAATTATTGTCAAGGGCAGTAGCCAGGGTTCGGTCAATGATTTGGAAACCAATGTGCTTGCCGCACTCAAAGGAGAGGTTGGCGCAGCCGAGGTGCCCAATATTTTTATGGCATATGCGGATACGGCATATACAGCCGACCAGATGGGCGGTATTGTAGATTTAAAAAAGTATCTGACCGAAGCGGAGATTGGCGCGTACATAGACAGCTATATGTATGAGGGTGATTTTAGCGGAAACGGAGAAATCAAAATTTTTCCTATGGCAAAATCCACGGAAGTGCTGGTGTTAAACAAGACGGACTGGGATGAATTTGCTGCGCAGACCGGGGCAACATATGAAGACTTAGCAGATATGGAGGGATTGGTGAAAACAGCGCAGGCTTATTATGAGTGGACGGATGCGCAAACCCCCGATATTAATGAAGACGGAAGAGCGCTGTTTGGCAGAGATGCCATGGCAAATTATATGTTAATCGGCAGTATGCAGATGGATACGGAAATTTTTCAGGTGTCAGACGGTAAAATGACACTGAATTTTGAGAAAGAGACCGTAAGAAAATTGTGGGATAACTATTATATTCCTTTTGTAAAAGGCTATTTTGCCGCTACCGGACGATTCCGCAGTGACGATGTTAAGACCGGAAATATCATTGCTTTTGTAGGGTCTTCTTCCGGTGCATCTTTCTTTCCAGATACGGTAAGCAGAGATGACAATGAGAGCTATTCGATTGAGATGGATGTTCTTCCCTGTCCCGGTTTTGCAGGCGGCGGAGCTTATGCTGTACAGCAGGGAGCAGGCATGGTAGTGACAGAGGGAAGTGAGGCAGAAATATATGCTTCTGTGGAGTTTTTGAAATGGTTTACGGCGGACGACCAGAATATTTTATTTTCCGTTCAGTCGGGTTATCTGCCGGTTACAAAAACGGCCAATGACAAGACTGCTATTTTGAATAGCGGTGCGGAGATTAGCCAGAACATGGAGAAAGTACTTCCGGTGGCTGTAGATATGGTAAATAACAATCAAACTTATACAACGAAAGCTTTTGAGGGCGGAACGCAGGCACGTAATATTTTAGAGTATGCCATGAGCGACCTTGCCGCACAGGACCGTGCAGTTGTAGCAGAGAGACTGTCTGCCGGACAGAGTCTGGAGGAGGCGGCTGCAGAATTTTGCACAGATGCGTATTTTGACACATGGTACGAGGAGACGCTGGGACGGCTTCAGGCTTTTGAAGGAAAATAAGTAAGGGGGAATATACGGCGGTGAAGAAAAAGGAAAGAACCATTTTCCGTAAAATTTTAATACCGCGTTTAGTCATACTTGCTGTGGAGATGCTGTGTATGATGAGCGCTATTCTATTTGGCGGCGTCATAGGGAAACTGGATACGAATGCTACGGATATACTTGCACAGCAGACGGAAAACAGAGCTAATTTTCTGTTGACTGAGATGATTGGAAACTGGTCAGATTTGGAATTGCTGGCAGATGATATTGATGCGAATGTACAGAGCAGACTGGATGAAGGCAGTTTGAAGCCGGATGATTTAAACAAAAACGGCGGCGCTTGCGTGGAACTGCTAAAAGATATCAGTCCTGAACTGATTGATACGATGTACAATAAAAAGATTTCCGGTATTTTTGTGATATTCAATACCGGTGGAGAATCCTCCCCTGAGATGCTGCCGGGCGTATATCTGAGAGATTTGGACCCTACGGCAACGCCTTCGGAGAGAAATGCTGATTTGCTGTGGGAGCGTGCTCCGGGAGAATTAATCAAATCAGCATATATTGCCACAGATTCCGGCTGGAAACCTAATTTTTCGCAGGCAGATATCGGACAGGATTTTTTCAGTAAACCTTACCAGACTGCCTGGGAGGACGGGTGCAGATTAAGAGAAAAAGATTATGGATACTGGACGACGAAAGCATACAGTCTGGAGGGAGACAATCGTACCTCTATCGCCTATTCCATTCCTCTTATTCTGGATGACGGGACTTTGTATGGCGTGTTGGGCATTGAACTTTTAACGGATTATATGCAGTCTCTTCTGCCTGATAAGGAATTGGTAGAAGACAAACAGGGAACTTACATATTGGCTGTGAACACCGGAGAAGACAAACTTTTGGCGCCGGTTGTAGTTTCCAGCGATACGATGAGAATGCAGACGGCAGAGGATTTGCAGTTTGCTTTATCGGAAGATAACAGCAGTGCGGAGAGTGCGGATAAAGACTATTTCGGAGCGGCAAAGCGGTTAGTGCTGTACAGTAATAATGCCCCTTTTGAGACTGATGAATGGTATTTGTTAGGAGCTGCTTCAAAACATAATTTATTTGCTTTTTCAAGACAGATACAGAAACTACTGCTTATATCTATTATTTTAACCTTTAGTATTGGTTTGGCGGGTATTCTGTATGTAAGCTACAGACTTTCTAAACCAATCAGAAATTTGGCGGAAGAGGTGGAAAAAGCACAATCAGACAACATGCCTGTATTGTCTGCTACCGGAATACGTGAGATTGACCGTTTTGCAGATTCGATTTCCCGCTTGGGACGGGAGGTTGTGGAATCCTCTACCCGTCTGCTCAGTATCATGGACATGGCAAGTGTGGAGCTTGCGGGGTATGAACTCCAGGAAGAGACGGACAGTGTTTATGTGACAGACAAGTATTTTTCAATGCTTGGACTTCAGGATGTAGATATTAATAATCTGACTGTGAACGAGTTCCATAATTTGCAGCAGAAAATCGATCAGTCATTGGAGTATTATGGGGCGGAAGACGGCAGCATTGTTTACACTGTGCCGCAGGAAGACGGTAGTATTCGTTATCTGCGCTCCGAAAGACAGGAAAAAGATGGACGTCAGGTTGGACTGATAGAGGATGTTACAGTATCCACGCTTGAAAAAATGCAGATAGAGCGGGAGAGAGACAGTGATAACCTGACAAAACTGTATGCCAGAAGAGGATTCAGGCGGGAGGCGGACAGACTCTTCTTAAAACCGGAGGTTCTTAAGCATACAGGACTGTTAATGATAGATTTGGATAATCTAAAGACGACTAACGACAGATTCGGACACAATTTCGGTGATTTGTATATTCAGACTGCGGGCAGGTGCTTTGTGGAGAATACCCCGGAAAAAACCTTGTGCGCCAGAATGTCAGGCGATGAGTTTATTCTGCTTTTCTATGGATACGACAGCCGGGAGGAGATACGGGAAAAAGTAGCTGCACTTTATAAGGCGATACGTGAGGTAGAGTTTGTTCTGCCAAACGGAGATAACATGGGGCTCAGCGCTTCCGGCGGTGTCGCGTGGTATCCCGAGGACACCAGTGAACTTTCCGAACTGATGAAATATGCGGATTTTGCTATGTATCAGGTAAAACGTAGTAAAAAGGGAGAATACCGCGAGTTTGAAGAAAAACTCTACAAACAGCAGTTATTGCAGAATCAGAGCAAGCTGGAGTTCCACACGATGTTGGAGAAGCGGGATGTGAATTACTTCTTCCAGCCCATCTTTAATAGAGAGGGAGGAGAAGTATATGCATACGAAGCATTAATGCGGGTAAATCTGCCTAATCTGCGTTCACCGGAGACAGTGCTTGGCATTGCAAAAGAGGAAGAACGCCTGCACGCTATTGAATGCATTACTTTGTTCCTTGCTTCAAAGTGTTATCAGAAATTATTGGAACGCGGCGTTGTACGGGAAGAGGCGCTTCTTTTCATCAATTCCATTGCCGGCGAATGTATAACGAAGAAAGAAAAAAAGGAATATCAGGGCTTGTACCATGCACTGCAGTCCCGAGTCGTGGTAGAGCTTACCGAAGCAGAACGTTTGGATAGGGAGATACTGGAAAGAAAGAGCCATTCGGAAGCTTTTTCAGGCATGTTTGCACTGGATGACTATAGAGGCGAAGATAATGGTGAAAGCAGTATTCTTGAATTGCATCCGAAATATATCAAAGTAGATATCGATGTTGTGCGGGATGTGGATAAAGATACCGGCAAACAGGAGATTATCAGAAATATTGTGGACTATGCGCATGAGCGTGATATCTTAATCGTAGCCGAGGGTGTGGAGACGGCGGAGGAACTACGGAAGGTTTTAGAGCTTGGCGTGGATTTGATGCAGGGATATTATCTGGCAAGACCGGCTGAGACACCGTTGCCGATTAGCGAGGAAGCGATGAGGGTGATTGAGGAGTTTTAAAAAAACTACCAGAAAGCGTATAGCTTTTTGGTAGTTTTTTGTATTCTTTCATTCACCTGACTTGAGTTGATAAGAGGTTAAGAATCTTTTACCATAAAAAGTTCCCATTGTCTAAAAAAGAATATAAGATTTCCATATCCCGGAATAGGAAATAATCGTCCGATCTTTGCTGCACCTCCGGGCATGTTCTTAATATATTCTTTTTTTACAACTTTAATATTGCCGAAAATGGACAAAATCATCTTCTTTAAATCTTTGTAACTATGATAATTTATTCCTGTTTTACAATACCCTATATTCCGTTGATAGACCTCTTTCCAAGATAGACCTTGTTGAAATTCGTTTCGAATTCCTAAAATGGCCCAAAGTTTTAACCACATAGGGGATTGAATAAATCCGCCAAATGGAACATGAATGTGAGATTCCAAAATGCGATACCGACTTGGTAAAGCATTGATGGTAGCTCCTCCCGGCTTTAATACACGATAAATTTCTCTAAAACACTCTTCAGTATTTTGAGTATGTTCAAAAACAGATGAACTATATACTAAATCAAAAGAATCTTCGCTGAATGGGATTTGATATGGATTAAATCCTATTTTTTTGTAGTGTGATGCATCTAAGGAAGGACAGTCAATAATATCAACACCATATATATCATATCCCAGTGACGAAAATGCCTGAACCAAATCTCCGTTGCCGCAGCCAAAATCAAGTATTCGCATATTCTTTTTCAACGTAAATCCTATATCTTGCAACATACGTATCATACATTTTGCCATCATTATATAATAATCATTTGCCGATTCTTTTTCTACATACGTCATAACATTTTCCTTTCCTATCTTTTACAGTTTTGCCGACTGACCGAATTATAAGCACAAATGTCTCTTAACACCGAATAAATATAATTATACTTAATAGCGCTTAAAATGTAAAGGAAAAAGGCACTTGAGTTTCCGCAGTTTTATCCACACAACCATGATTTTGGCGGCGTTCTCGTTAACAACTCCTAAAACTGGATGACCTGAAACAGGATTACGTCATTCGCCTTACTTCCCAAAGAAAACTTCCGTATCATGGCAAATGGACTCCTGCTACTGAACTTCGTGACCGCAGAAAAGGCAAAATAAAAACCAGCGTATTTTATAAAGGAAAAGACCATGAAGCCTATCTTTCACATGTGAAAGTTCAGATTACAGCATCCAGAAAAGATATTTATCTGGTGCTGGTTTATGGTATTACAGAACACCCAATGATGCTTGCCGCCAACAAAGAAATCAAGTCCAAAGAAGATGTGATTAAGGTAGCAAGAATTTATTTTTCCAGATGGAAAATCGAAGAATATTTTCGCTGTAAAAAGCAAATGTTCCAGTTTGAAAACTTCCGTGTACGGAAGCTTCGTGCAATCAATGCGCTTAACTTTTATATCACCTTGTGCATGACATTTCTGTCAATGACTTCCAAGGATGAAAATGACTATGGATATTGGATATGAAAATATGCCCTCAAGACCCATAGGGCAAATGTTACCAAAGAAAAAAGATATTGACATTGGCAAATTAATTAACGAGGCGTTGGCGCCGAGTGTCTGGAAAGACCATGTAGTAAAAGACCTGATGAAGTTCTGGGATACGCCGGAAGCGACCGAACTACAGGGCGGACTTTTCCCTACATATCGTACCAATGCGGGTGGAACGCTGCCAAAGAATAAAGAGGAATGGCCGGAGGAATTTAAACAGGCATTGCTTTTCATATGACGGGAAATCCGTATTATCTGAAGGTATGCAGAAAAGGCGCGCTTGCACTGGCAGAGGCGATGGACGGAAACTACGGCATGCATGTGATACAAAATGTGGATTCCGGCGAGTGGGACAAAGACTATAAGATGAGAACCAGTCAGGATTTGGCATGTATTATTTCCTGACGCATGATAATACGATTCTGCATAAGATTATACAGCTCAAGGACTTTATCTTTAGTGTGTATATGGATGACGGCAAAGGTTATCTTACATGGTTTCCGAGGCATACCAAAGATCCGAAGGTGCAGATTGTAGAGCAGCTCGACCAGTTATATGCCCACATGTTAATGCTGACACCGGTACTTCCGGAACCTTATAGGAGTATCTGGAAGAAAGATATGAAGAAAATTGTGGATATTTTGATTACGCAGTTTTATAGTGAGCACTATAAGTTTTTCTGGGGTGTGGAAAGCGCATACTCTTCTATGGGACTCGGCTCTGACCATACCGATTTCGGGCATTCGGTGAAAACGTTCTGGGTAATCCTGAAAGTAGGAGAATTGCTTGGCGCTCCGTTTTATATTGACTTTGCCCGTCCTAAAATTGACCGTATAATTAAAGAAGCATACATTAAGGAAACAGGCTCATGGGCAAGACGCTTCGATGAACATGGTCAGTTAGATGTTAAATAAGACGTACCGTTACTGGTTCGATAAAATAGTAGATAAGGAAAACGGGGAAATCTGGCATATGGTGGATGGTAAGACAGATAAGCCGGTGATTCAGCATCCGAAGACACATAACTGGAAAACTTCGCTGCATAGTTTTGAACATGCTCTGTTCGGCTATATGAGCGCAAGCCGCATTAAAGGTACGAACTTTGATTTGTACTATGCCCTTCCGGAATGGGAGAGACCGTCTCATCATAATCTGTCGCCTTATATGTTCTTCGGAAATGTGGTAAGTTGCTCCCCGGAATCAAAACCCGCGTTTTTACCGGATGGAAATCAGATATACAAGGTAACGTTTAATGGATTGCATTAAGTAGAAAAGGATGTTGACACCCCCTGAGGATTTGAGTAAAATAAAGTCACAAATTATTTTACTCGAATCGCGACAGGGAGGAAAAATTATTGTATATTCAGAGGCATTTGGAAAATCAGGTTAAAGAAGCGTCAAAGTTCTATCCGGTAGTCATGGTGTGCGGACAGCGTCAGGTCGGAAAAGCGACTATGTTAAATCACATAAAGGAAGAAGAACGCCGTTATGTGACATTGGACGATGGAAACGCAAGAAGACTGGCGGAGAAAGACCCGGCGCTTTTTTTTGAGACTTATGGTTATCCGCTTCTGATTGATGAGTTTCAACGTGTTCCATCCGTTCTACTGGAAATGAAGAGGATTGTGGATGGGAAGGCGTTGGACGGCGAAGATAACAATGGAATGTACTGGCTTACCGGTTCCCAGAAATTTAAAATGATGAAAGACGTATCGGAGTCTTTGGCGGGCAGGATTGCCGTCTTTGATATGTCCGGTTTATCTGCGGCGGAACTGGAGAAGCGGGAGGCAAGTGTGTTTCATCCGGCTCTTGAAAATCTTCGTAAAAGGATGCAAAATTACCAGCCTAAAGATGTACATGAGATATACGAGCAGATATTCAGAGGCGGAAT
Source organism: uncultured Bacteroides sp. (assembly GCA_964554405.1). Taxonomy (GTDB): domain Bacteria; phylum Bacillota; class Clostridia; order Lachnospirales; family Lachnospiraceae; genus UBA3282. The sequence continues at coordinate 22,271 of CAZKOR010000041.1, forward strand.
GCCGAAGCTGATTACTACGGATTTAGACAGAGAACGTTTTTATACGGACTATATCAATACTTATCTGGAGCGCGATATTAAAGAACTGTCTTTAGTAGGAAAATTGGGCGAGTTCTATGATTTTCTCGTATATATGGCAGCAAGAACATCGATGGAGTTAAAGTACAGTGAGATTGCAAATGCGATTGGCATATCTGCGCCTACGGCAAAAGAGTGGGTGTCTATTTTAGAACGTTCCGGGATTATTTTTATCCTGCGTCCGTATTATAACAATATCACAAACAGATTAGTGAAAACACCGAAAATGTATTTTATGGATACCGGTCTTGCGGCATATCTGTGCAGATGGCCCAATGCGGAAA
>CAZKOR010000042.1:0-22395 GCA_964554405.1 uncultured Bacteroides sp.
GATTAAAGATCTACAGCAGGCATATGAAGGTTATCAGTCCTGACGAGGGCGGTATGAGCAGGGCCATCTATATGGCAAATGTTCTGGGGCTGGATATCGGTATGTATTATAGGAGAAAAGATTATACACGCGTTATCAACGGACGCAATCCTGTCGTTGCACATGAATTTCTGGGAAGCAGCGTAGAGGGGAAAGATATGATTATCATTGATGATATGATTTCCTCCGGTGAAAGCGTTCTGGAAGTTGCCGGCGCTCTTAAAGCCAGAAAAGCAAACCGCATTTTCGTATGTTCTACTTTCGGTCTTTTTACAGCAGGACTTGACCGCTTCGACAGAGCATATGAAAAGGGAACCATTGACAGAATCCTGACGACCAATTTGATTTACCAGACGCCGGAACTGTTAGAGCGTGAATGGTATATCAACTGTGATTTGAGTAAATACATCGCATACCTGATTGACACACTGAATCATGATTCCTCTATCAGCGACCTGCTCAACCCGGTAGAACGTATTCATTCAATTGTTGCAAAATACCATGCCGGTGAATTATAATGTTCTGATGGGGTGGTGACAATGTTATTATTAAAAGCAAATCCGGAACTGCATAAAGTATTTGGCAGATTAGTCAAGGCAATGAAAGTACCTGTCGCTTGGACAGATACTTTTGTTATCATGAACAACAGTCTGATACTTGCAGGCGATGTCCGCTCTCTGGTTTTCAATTTTGACAATAAAAAAGTATCCACAAATATCATAGAAGTTCCCGAAAAAAGCGCGCAGTTGGAAAGCATGCCAAACGACACCATGCTAAACAATGTCATGAATATGATACTGTACGCTTTCGGAAAATGGGGAGCTATCAGCGTTAAAGTTGACAAAGACTACACCACCCTTAATTCCCTATTTGAAAACATACTTCGTCCGGTCAGCATAGAACCGGAATTTACAGTAGAAAACTTCCGTTTTTTTGAAGGCGGCATGCAAATCACCTATGAAGATACCATGCTTGCTGTTTTGAGACTTCTAAAGGACGAAGGAAAGCTGAAAGAGGGACAAAGTCTTGCCACCTCCGATGCGGATATGCAGAATGATACTCCTGCCAAAAGCACAGCGTCACAAAACAGCATGGATGGCGAAGAACCGGATTATGATTATCAAATCGGTCTCTGGCATAATTTACGTTGGAAAAAGGCATCCTATGAGTTCCGGAAATCTCTCCAGACAGAAACCGATACTGCAAAATCCAGAATCGGCCGTGATTTCTACATAACAAATTACATGTGTCCGAATTGTGCGCAAAAACTCTATGTCGGCGTATATCCCACAGACAAAGAATTGCTGATTGATACGGAAGAAGGGCGTGTATTTATGGCACGCACCTATGCCTGCCATGAATGTAATACCTTCTACACTCCCCGCCCGGGAAAACTTCTGCAGGAGGGGGATGTCTATCATCTGCAGTTTGACGAGGACAGAACCGCCTATGAAGATTATCTGGATATTCTAGGCGACAAAGCAGAACGGACAACCAATTATAAATTCAATGAATTTGCATCCGAACGAAGTCTCAAGAAAGAAATCGACATGGAAGCAGAGCGAAAAAACGATGAAATGCTTACGCCGGACACCGACGCTTTTACCCCTGCTGCCACTATCAAAGCCATCAAAGAGATGCTTTCTAAACATCCACAAAACCAGACTGCAAAGAAGCAGAATGCTGATGTACAGCAGAGACCAAATGCTCCACGCTCACAATCAGCCGGTGTGCAGAACCAATCGGCAACAATCCAAAACACGCCGCACAGCAGCGCACGTAACACCTCACAAAATAATGTTCCTATGAGCGAAGCTCCCGGCAAAACGGAAAAACCAAATATAACTACACCTGCATCGTCTCCCGTATCCGGCGGACATGACTCTGTAAACCAGAGAAGAGTCCCCGAACCAATACCGGACACCTCCTATCTTACGGAAAAATCAACCGATGAGCTAAAGTCTATTTTGGAGCATCTGGAACGTTCCGATAAAGCTTCTTTATCAGAATTTGGCGTCAATGCCCCGAACAGTGAATATATAGAAACGGTAACAGGCATTCTTCGCGAAAAACTGACTGCAAAATATAATGCCCGCATGGGTTTTTTAGACAAATTATCCTTCAAGCAGCTTACCGACTTAAGAAAACAAATTGTCAAAGAGACTGTTTTGTCTAACGAGGAAAAGGAAAATTACAAGAAGAAAATTGACAATCTTCTCTACGAAGCGGAAGAAGCGGCCTTGAAACAAAAAGTGGAACAGTGCAAAAAGATGAGTTATGCAGAAATTGAACAGACTCTTCGATACGTAGAGAGCCGTGACGTTCCGGATGAATTAAAGAAAGAAACCGTAGAGAAACTGAAATCCATGAAATCCGGCCGTGCCGTACGAGAAGTTGAGCATCTCCTTACGCAGATGCCAAACAATCTTGACAGAAAACAGCTTGCTGTCTATTTGAACAAACTTGACCAGTACAAAGAAGTGGATTTAACCCCTTACCGCAGACAGTTAGAAGAGCGGCAGAACATGGCTGAAATCGAAGAAATATCTGCTATGGTAAAGCGCAGTGAAAAAAAAGACAGAATCGCTCTCTGGAATTTATACGAACAATTACAGCAGCTTGATTACAGCAAGGAAAATAAAGAACCGTTCTTGGAAAAAATATATGATAAAATCCGCAGAATGGATGAAGCAAAAATCGAAAAAATCTGCCCAAGCCTTGTGACATTTTCTTTTTCAGAGGGTATAGAAATGTACGAGCAGATTAAAAAAGGCGTCTTTCTGCCGGAATTAAAAACAAATACGCTTGAAATGATTCAAAGGCGCCTTACCAAGTTAAAAACCGATGAAAGCGTCCAATTGATGCGCAAGCTGAAAAAAAATATAGAAGAAAAACTTCCCGACAGGAGCAGTCTCTACTTCTATGATGCGCGTGCCGAATTGAAAAAAAATGAGGAAAGCGAAGAAGAAAACAATGAGAGCAAGACGGCTATGCGGCGTGCTATTAACAGCTATGCCTCTTCCAGAGACCAATATGAATATCCTCTGATGGTCTGTGACAGTTCCCGTGCAGGAAACGGCAAGGAGGGCTTTGTCCTCACACCCGACCATATTTTCTGCCATACCTTTTTAAATTCCTGTATCATTCCCATTGAGGATATTGATACAATAAAGGTAAATAAAAAACTATTCAGTAAAGGCATTTTTGCAACAACCTTTACCGGAGAACAGATAAAACTTCCGAGCGTTATTCCCGGCAAATATCAGAAAGCGTTCTCAGAAGTCATGGACAGCTTTGTTGATTATCTCCAGGAAAAACCGGAATCCCGGAGTATTGAATATATGTCAAAAGAAAAACATGACATCATACACTGCTACCGTTGCGGTTATGCCTATAAAGGCGGTAATGTATGTCCGAAATGTGGAAGTAAGATGAACCGTTAATACGGGGAATCCTTCAAAATATACACGTCAGTTCGAGACCTTCCTGACGAATGGAATCGTAAACGAATCCATTAAACAAAACTAAAGGAGATTAAAAATGAAAACACAAAAAACACAGACGGTTCCGGTAGGAACCACCCATTCTCATGCGCTTTTTATGGCGCAGGCAGCTATGATTGCTGCCATCTATGTTGTGCTGACCTTTATTGCCAACGCCTTTGGACTTGCAAACCATAACATACAAGTCCGCATTTCAGAAGCGCTCACGATTCTGCCTTATTTTACCCCGGCTGCCATACCCGGACTGCTTATCGGCTGTCTTATCAGTAATTTTCTAACCGGATGCATCCTGCCTGATATTATCTTCGGCAGTTTCGCTACGCTAATTGGCGCATTAGGCACTTATGCCCTCAGAAAATGGAAATGGTGCGCACCTGTTACTCCCATTCTTGCCAACACACTTATCGTTCCTCTTGTGTTGATTTACGGCTACGGATTTTTAATCGATGGCGTTTCCATCGCATACTGCTATGGCTATTATGCACTGACTGTTGGAATCGGAGAGATCATCTCCTGTGGTATATTCGGTATGATTCTTTTATTCACATTGGAAAAACATGCTGACAGGATTTTCTATTAACAATAATGAAGTGTGGATTTTTGTCCACACTTCATTATATATTCTATCACATTTCAAAATTAAAGTCTATTCTTTTTTTCAATTTCCTATAAAATATTTACATAACAGTAAATAAGCCATACTTACACGAAAGGCAGGGACACAGATGAATCAGGAAGAAGAAAAATATCTTAAAGAAACACTTGCCGTCATCAACGACAACATTAAAAACTACACACAAGAAGTTTCCGCTATGCAGGCATCTATCGATGAAATGCTGGAACGCTACCATGACAACGATGTAGAACTTTATACGATACTGAGCAATACCATTACGCTTCATGATCATATGAAACGTTCATTGGTGCGAAATGAGAAAGCAAAGTATAAGCCGTATTTCGGCAGGATTGTCTTTCATGATGACACTCTGAATAAAGAAGAGTCCATCTATATCGGCAAGGGCGGCATTTCCAAAGATACTACCCACTGGATGGTGACGGACTGGCGCGCTCCTGTTGCTAATGTCTATTATGAGAATGGCTTGGGAAAATGCAGTTACCATGCACCTGACAATGTTGAAATGCCAATTGATTTAAAATTAAAGCGTACTTATGAAATTGAGGATGGAAAACTGCTTGACTTTTTTGACACGGAGGTTGTTGCCAATGACGATTTGCTGACAAAATATCTTGCCAAAAATAAGCAGGCTGTACTCGGTGAAATCATTGCCACTATCCAAAAAGAGCAAAACGAGATTATCCGAAAATCCCCTTATCATAATATCATTGTGCAGGGTGTGGCAGGTTCCGGAAAAACCACCGTTGCCATGCACAGGATTTCCTTTATTTTATACAACTATAAAGAGCGCTTTAAACCAGATGATTTTTATATCATCGGCAGCAACCGGATTTTACTAAATTATATTACGGGCGTATTACCGGACTTAGACGTCTACGGCGTCAGACAAATGACAATGGAACAGCTTTTTGTTCGTCTTTTATATGAAGAGTGGGATGAAAAAAAGTACCGCATCAAGCCGCTTGATAAAATGAGTACGCAGTGCAATCGCAAAGGTACCCTGCAGTGGTTTTATGATTTGGAAGAATATTGCCGTAATCTGGAATGGGAATTAATTCCGCGGGAATCAGTTTTTTTCAATACAAATGTTTTGCTTTCTTCAGATGTGGTTGAACGTTATATCAGTGAGAATCCTGCTATCTCCATGCAAAGTAAAATTAATATGCTGAATGAAAGGCTTATAACCAAAATAAAAGATGAGTTTCTTGGCAAAGAAATCTCCTATACGGAAGAAGAACGAAAAGCTATACTCAAGTCATATAGAAAATGGTACAGCAGAAAACCCCAAAAGAAATCTATTTATAGTATCTATCACGACTTTCTGCTGAAACAATTCGCTACAGACCTGACAGCAGACTTTCCGGATACGGAATTTAATATTTACGATCTTGCTGCACTTGCCTATATATACAAACGAATCAAAGAAACCGAAGTCATCAGCGAAGCGCATCATGTTGTCATTGATGAAGCACAGGATTTTGGTATGATGGCATACTGTGTCTTAAACTTCTGCATGAAAGACTGCACCTATACGGTTATGGGCGATACTTCCCAAAATATTCACTTTGGTTACGGACTCAACGACTGGGAATCGTTAAAAGCCCTCCTCCTGACAGACAGTATGGACAGTTTTGGTGTTTTGAAAAAAAGTTACCGGAATACAATAGAAATCTCCGAATTTGCTACGCAGATTCTTCGTCACGGAAAATTTTCTATTTATCCTGTAGAGCCGATTATTCGTCATGGCACTCCGGTACAGCTTTTAGAAATAAAAGAAAAAGAAGATTTCTATAAAAAAACCGCCGCTCTATGCGAAACATGGCAGCAAAAAGGACTTGATACGATTGCCATAGTCTGTCGAAATTATGAACATGCTAGGAAGGCTGCCAAAGAGCTAAAGCATTATATTAAAGTAATGGACTGCAATTTGGAAAAAGCAGTCTTTGGAAGCGGCATTATGGTATTGCCGGTAGAATATACAAAAGGATTAGAGTTCGATGCCGTTTTAATTCTTAATCCCACAAGAGAAGATTATCCTGTAGATGACGGACACGCAAAACTTCTTTATGTGGCTGCGACCCGTGCGCTCCACGAACTATGCGTACTATATCATAATAATCTTACCGGACTGATTGCTGACCCTGTGCCGGATGATGATATTATAGAGACAACGGAACCTGTAGCTTCTCCTGCCCCTGCCACAAATGAAGCTGCCGCAAAACTCTCATTATCGGCTATGGTTTCATCGGAAAAAAGACCTGCTAATATAAAACCTTCCGCTAAAAAGAAAGTTGTGATTGCGCATCCTAAAGAGACGCAGAAGCCGATACCTCAGACACCTTCTCAAGTGTCTCAGTCTGTTTCTAAGGAGTCCGTCCGCCAGAACGCAGCACATAGCAAATTGTCATCTGCAAGTGAAATACAAATAACATTCGGGGACATGCCCCCTACGGAAAAACTGCGTCCGACAGGCCATGCAAAAATAGATCTTGCAGTCCGCTGGGCAGCAAAACAAGAGGATGGTCTCTACTTACAGAGTCGATACGGAGTCTTACGTTTATCCCCTGTCGGCAGCGCAATTATTCGCGTCACATTTGCAAAAGGCTCAGATCAACCGACACGGGAAACAAATCCCAAAATCGATGTTCGTCATATTGACAACAGATGGATGTACAGAGAAGTTGGCGGAAATATAGAACTCACAACCGATGAGCTCTGTCTACAGGTAAATAAACTAACCGGCCAGGTCCACTATCTGACGCGCGATAAAAAACTTCTGCTTGCCGAACGAGACAAAGAATGCCGTCAAATAGAAAACGGCATAAACGGAACATGTAAAACATGGCTTTTTCTGAACTGGCAGAAGGGAGAAAACCTGTATGGTATCGGAACACAAGGCAGTGCTAATATCAATCTGCGCGGTACGGCAAAATATTTTTCTCACGGAAAACAATCCGATGCCCTGCCGTTTCTTCTTTCCGATAAAGGCTATGGAATACTTTTAGCAACAGATAACCCGACGATGTGCTGCGACATTTCCACCTACGGCTCTTATCTGTATACGGAAAACGAAACACAGATAGACTATTACTTTATTGCCGGAAAGCAAGCGAATACCATTTTGAATGCGTATGCTTATCTTTGTGGGAGGATGTGACAGCAAAATTATATGTAACAAAATATTGGAAAGCGCAGACTCTCAATAATTCGCTTCCAGAGTCTGCTCTTCTTCCTCATTTATTGTCAAAATAATTCTATATTCCATTCTCTCTTCTCTGTTAGATGCTATTCTACATATTAATGTTTCCTCTTTCTCATTTGACTCTTCATCCACCTCAGATTCTCTATAATAGAATCCATAAATAGCAGGAGGTTCCGACTGCAGTTTTTCAGCATAAGAAGTATAGAAGTACTTTTCGTTTTCATCCATATCTCCGGATACATTTTGTCAAGTTATTAGTATTCCTAATTAGCTCAACCGAAACATTTAACCCTCCGGCGCAGAAAAACATCCAGACAAATGTTATTAATTTAAAATTCCCAGTAAACGATTTTGCATATTCATGTTTCCACCTTATTTGGGATTATATGCCCCTCTTGCATTCTTTAACAAAATCTTCATCAGTTCGCTATTTCCCTTGAAGAAGCTAATCTTAGTAGGAGTCTTTCCTGTCTTTGGATATGCCCTAGTAACCGGAATCTCACACGCTTTCATACCGATTTGCGTTGCTCTTACAGAGAGATATGCCAAAAGCTCATAGGTCATAAAAACATCTCTTAGTGGCTGCACTCTTTCATCCGTAAGATAACGTGATGAATATGCACGGTATGCATTGGTTGTATCTGTAAAACGATGATGTGCTGTCAACGAAATGACCGGCGCATGAATCAGCTTAACCGAAACCGTTCTAATAAAAGGAGTATTAATTGCCTTTCCACCTTTTACAAATCGAGAACCTTGTATTAAATCATATCCCTCCCTAAGCTTTTCAATAAAATTAGGAACATCTTCAATGCTATCCTTATTATTACCATCAATGGTAATAATACCTTTATATCCTCTTTGTAATGCCCACCAAATTCCCATACGAAGCTGGGCGCCCTGCTTTCCGACATCTTGCTTTACAAGCAGGGAATTAACATCCAACGAACGAAGTTTCTGCTCATCTGTACATCCATCTGTTGATCCGCCATCACAGATAGCGATATCCGCATAATTTGATACTCCATACTTCTTAGCCCTTGTCAGTTCCTTTACAATCCTGTTCCCTTCATTAATGATTGGGATTAGAACCACATAATCTTTAACTTTTTCACTATACTCTATACATTCAAACTTAGGAACGCCAGGTTGTTTTTCATAAATCATCTTAATACTTCTCCATACTCAGTTGATTTCATATAATCAAGCAAAAACCTCACTCACATACTTCAGTGATTGTTCGATTTCAGCAATTTCATCTCTTTTACCCATTTCAACGGAAACAAACCCCTGATAATTTTCTCTCTTCAAAAGACAGCGCAATTCTTTATGCAGTTCTCTCTGCTCAATCATTTTAAGTCCTGGTTCACTAATATGAACATGATTGATGAAATCAACTTTTCCTGCCAATTCTCCTACTGCTTCGTTATTGTAAATCATCGTGCCAACATCCAAGTTCAACTTAAAGCCTTCAGATGCAACCTCTTCTATCAGTTTGAGCGCAGACATCGTATCATTGATGTAATTTGTATTGTATATTGGTGGGTTTGCTTCCATTCCGATTATGGTATGATGTTTGATTGCATACTCTCCCAATTCCTTAAAGAATAAAATTGCAACCGATGCATCCACCTCGGTAGGTAGATTACGATTACGAGGACATCCAAACACAAGGTTTCCGCAACCAATTACCTCCGCAAAATCAATAGCTTTCTTTGTATACTCGATAAGTATCTGTCGTTCTTCTTCAGTTCCAAAAATCTTCTCCTGACGACCAAACCATATTGATTGCATTGATGGAATTACAAAACCACTTTTATTTGCTAAGTTCTCAGCCCATGTTTTAGCCTCCTCTATCCTTTCATAGGGGTTTCCCGGAAATATTCTAGTTGGCGCAATCTCCAAACCAGAAAATCCGTGATTTTTCATTAACTCATAGACAATCGTATCATTAATTGATCCCCAACCTATATTAGAAATTGAAAATTTCATTAACTAACATCTCCTGTTCTATTTAATAAGCCTACAAATCTATTTACAATTATGTAAAAACAAATCTGTACAAATCCAAAGTACCATAAGACATAATTCATATGTGTGTGAATATATGAATGTCCTTTTGCCAAACAGAACCAAGAAATAGAAGCCAAAAAGAATACAACATACATCGCTATCTCTTCAATATGTATATTCTTTTTACAGTAATCTGATAAAAATACAATAAGTGGAATAACACAAAGCAACGGAAATAGATTGCCGTTGATTCCAGTAATAATTTCAGTGTTGAAGTGAAAATATTTTGAATAAGTTTCCCAAATTGACGCATTAAAAGATGGCCAATATCCCTCGGCAAAATCATTTAGATTCCCCCCTGCAGTTCTACGTAAAACATCTCGCTCAAAGATATTCTTAATTCCTTCAATGAGGCTGCCGTTTCCTTTAAGTGGGGCATGTATGCAAATCGCAGCCATGAACCCTCCTATTGCTATCAGTCCTATAATTATAATTGTTCTGAATAAAAGCTTATATTTATCCTTATCGTTTTCAAAAAAATTTTTAATTAAATCTACAAGCAGAAATCCTATCAAAGCCATCATAATTACTGATATATATTCATATCCACATAAGCACTTTATGAATATGGACAAGAACGTCGCAACATAACTAATTATTCTGACTTTTCTATTTTCAATTTTCCAAGAACAAAACAATCCTACAAGCATCGGTATAAACCATGTAAACTCAACCCAATACAAATTTCTTGCAAAATTAACAATCCATGGTGACAACCAAAAGACTGCAAAAAAACATCCTGCCATTACTGTGTTATATTTAACGAAAATTAATAATACAATCAAGGAAAAGATTGTCGCAGCTAAAATACTGCAAATTAGATTTAATAAACCAATTTCCAGTTCATCATTCATATAACGAGCCATATGCCTGAAAATTTTTCCGTTTAATCCATATTGAGACTTGTATGCTGTTATTCTACTCTTAGCTAAAGGCTGCATGTCCGAGTCAAAAAACTGAGCTTTATTCAATGAACCATTTTTTTCAGGTGTAAGTATCTTGGAACTAGCCAGAAATATAATTATAGTTGAACCATTGTTTTCAATACTGCTAATTTGGTAAATATCTCCGTTCTCAAATAATATATAATTGCCAACTACTGACACTTCTCTACTATAAATATTTGAGCTTACAATTATGGCGCTCTCTGATCTTGAATATCCCTTCAGCCAATTATCATCCGTTTCATAATCCCTCCCATATGACACTAAGGTTCCAAGTAGATTGTAATATCTTCCCATACCAAATCCACGCTCATTTTCTTCCAGAAAATACACCCCATCTTCCTCTGCGTAAATCGTACCTGTCACAAGAGTTTCACTATCTGCCTGAAACTCCGCAAAATGTCCATTTTGGTTATCCATTGAGTTATACGTATAATTCCATGTGAGTATTCCAATCATCAATAAAAGACCAGAGCATGCATGACATAATATCTTCTTTTTTTCACTTATTATCAATGAACACAAAAAAACAGCTAACGAAAGAGAAAAAATATAAATGATTATTTTTTCTTCAAGACTAAAGGTCGATCTTTCATATGCATATGACAACAAAATATCCCCTGATATTGTCTCATGTTTCAAATAGTCCTTATCTACCCCTTGTAAGTATGGAAAAGTTGCACAATTATCGGCCACAAATTTTAATTTATAAACTTCTCCCACATTTAGATTTGCAGTTGTATAAACCTTATACCAAGCTGCTGCATGTACTTTACTCAAATCTATATGAATAATATCAAGTACGCTATCATATGAGTCTGAAACAATTAACGATAATTCCCCAGTATTTCCTTCTGGTTGGTTAACTAAATAAATCTCAAATCCGGCAAAATGTTTTTTCTGAGGCGAGAACTGCATTTCATAATCATTATTCCCTAAATCATAAGTTCCTTTCCAATCTTCAGAAGCAATTTGCCAATGGTCAACCTCATCACAATAGAAACCATGTGTAAAACAATCAACCGGTCCCACTAATATAAGAAAAACAGCTACAATAGCTAATATAGATGCTACACAAATCTTTTTTTTCATTATAAGCTCTCCTTTATAAATACCGCTATTTCTTTTAAAACTTTATCTTTAGATAAAATATACCGATTATTTCCATGAAATATCGAAGCATTAACTGTTCTATAATCGTAATCTACAGGTACACCCTCAAGTTCATTCACAAATGTTTTTCCCGTTAAAAATTCGTATAACTCACCTGCAGAAACAGGCTCTGTCGCAGGATGCCACATTGTAATTCCAGCACCAAGTGCAATCTGAATATCATCCCACAACCTTTCGAGATTATAGAATTGGTAAATACTTCTGCTATCAGTAAAATTCAGTGCCGAAAATCCAAGTTTTCTAAATTTGTCTTTTAATAACTCTTTATCCTGTTCAGAAACATCTACTTTGTAAAAGCCATTATCCTGAAACTTATAGTAGCTATTCAGTTCTGGGTCCTGCTCAGACAGTTCTATAAACTTCGATTCCTTCAACATGAATGGAATGATATTTATATAATCATAGATAAAATTTTTCTTTATATTCTTACCGAAAAGTCCAGGTAATCTGATAATCAATGCATCCGGATATTTTTCTCTTACCCAAAGTTCTAGCTGATATCTGTTATATCCATATGCATGAAGAGCTTTCGTATCTATTTTTGAAGTTTCATCAACATCTTTTGGAACCTTGAAAACATCAATCGTGGAAATTAATACCAACCTTTTGGGATTAATTTTTGTTATATTTTCTTCAGCTTGCAAAATTAACTCCATATCTTTTTCAGGTACACTATTTGCCAGGTACTTTTCAGCACGCAATCCTGCATAAATCAACAAATCAGGATTAGTTCCATATGCTTTTCCAATATTTTTAGAATTGTACACAGCCCCAATCTCACTGCCGGCAGATGCATAAATATTACTACCGACAAAGCCCGTATAACCAACTAATGCAACCATCTTCTTCCTCCCTATTTAGTCAATTTCTCGATTCCTTCAAAGCTGTAGTGCTTTCTTTTAAACACTAAATTCACAAGTAACTGAAGATATTTGATAATAATTGTCAATATTCCAAACAGGCCAAAGAATGCCACTGACAAAAATAGAATCGTTGTTGTCCATCCGGTGACCGGATTAGATGTTGTAAAAATAACAATGGAATAAACGACCATAAACACCGACATCAGCATCATAATTGCAGTCATAGTCATTGAAAATCTATATCCCAGTTCTGTAAAGAGAATCAAAGAATCAATGGCTAGTCCAGTTCTGTAATTCTTCTCTGTTTTATCCTGATTATCTCTTTCGATTTCTATAGTTTTATATTTGAGTGCATCAGTTTTTAATCCCTGACTTGCATATATCGCCTTTCTATAAGGAATCGTTTTATTCATCGAACTAATACGATTAATCACACGACGGCTCAATATTCTGAAGCTTTCCGTGTGCATCTCATAAGACAAATCTGTAAATTTATCAAAGACATTATAAAATAACTTTGATAAGAACCTTTCTTTCTTATTTGGTACTGCGCTGACAATGTCATAGCCTTGAAGAGATCTCTTATATATTTTCATAATCTCTTCTCTTTGAAAATCAAGAACGGTATTGTCAAATTCAAACACGAAATCCCCAATTGACAAGTCCATACCCGCATTCATTGCAACCTCAAGACCGTGAAAGTAACTCATATTTATTACAGAAATACTTGTGGTCGTAGCTTTTTGACTCTCTTTCTTAATCAGAGATAAACTATTATCTGAAGAACTATCATTTACACATATAATTTCAGAGTGTTCAAAGTTTTCTTCAAAAACAGTAATAACAGCATCTATGAATTGCTCAATCCTCTTTTCTGCATTATGAACATAGATTATTGCAGACACAAAATTTTTTTCTTTATTCCCCATCACTTAACACCTCATCAAGGTCATAGACTGTATTTATTTTTCCCGATAGAACAGCTACAAATGTTGGATTTTTAGAATAGGTTTTTATTACTGTAGGCCTGGAATCATCTATCTCAGAGCTCATCAATATAGGCTTCATAGAGAACAATGATGACTTATACTCAAAAGCAAAATCATCTTTAAGATACTTCCTTGCCAAATTAGCCATATATGGAAATGCAGTATCTGGTTTAACTGAACAATCATTGCAATTTCCAAGCCTAAATGTTGAGCAATGCCCTCCACTCTTTTCCTGACACGCAAAGGTAGGCACTCCATCAAAACTCGTTGTGTGGGGGGTAAATGTAACCGATGTAAGTGAATGGAGTCCCGTTTTACCAAACGGCATAATTGAAAAAAAAGGTCCATCCATAACTGTAAAACCATATTGATTCAGTTTTTCATTTACATCGCAAAGAATAATTTCGCAGAGTTCATATTTTATTCCAAATTTTTCAAAGCCTACCATATCAAGAATCTGATTAGTTCCTGCATAAGTTGCATTTAGAAGAAAGCTAGTACTATATTCTTGCTCAACAGCATACAGAGTATACTCATCTTGTAGTTTCTCAATTCTATCAATTGACACACCATATTTAATTTCTACATTTTTTAGCTGTTTTATTTTTTCAAGGAAATAATCCTTAAGAATCATCGCGTCATATGTATATTCTCGTGTAAGAAAAGCTCCATCGCACATTCTATCCTTAAAAAAACGCTCAGGATGAAGCTCCTCACAAGGAATGTTCGCAGCCTTACAAAAATTCTTAAATTGTTCGCCATCAGACCATGAATACAGACTAGAAGTTGCGTAAACCTTGTCAAATTCTCTGTTTATACAAAAATCATAATCTCTATTGAATCTTTCAAAATATCCTGCTGATTTCATTGCAGTAGAAATAGATCTCGGATAATGATATCCTTGATGAACCCTTGCCTGATTTATATATGTTGCTCTTCGGAACGGAGTTGGATCGCATTCAAGCACAAGAACACTCTGCCCCTTTTCACCACAAAACAACGCAGAATACAGTCCATATAACCCTGCACCTATTATAATTTTGTCATAGTATTCCATAAGAATCCTCTAATATTTAGTACTGTAAATACTACATTGCTTGACCCTACTTTCACATATGCAACATCAATAGTATTTTTATTTCCATTTCCATATTTATAGTATATATTTTCAAATTCCAAAGTCAATAGTCTGTTGATAATCATTTTTCATATCAATAGTATATATTTTAATAATATGATTTTTTTCATATTAAGTACAAGGGAAAGGAACGAAATAATATTGTGGAAATATCTGTAGAATTAGGAATGAGAATTCGTTACTATAGAAAAAAAAGACATATTACACAGGAAAGACTTGCTGAGATATGCAACCTTCATCCAACTTATATCGGTCAACTTGAGCGTGGTGAAAAAAACGCTACAATCGAGAGTATTTACCGAATAGCGAAAGGACTTGATATTCCTATAAGTACATTACTGGAAAATATGGAATATTTGGAAAGCACTTCCTCCAACATCCCTTTAGATATATATCATCAATTGCTTTCGCTTTCTTATGAACAACAAATGATCATGCAAGAAATAATACAAAATGTTATTTCATTACTTCAAATTACAAAATGAAACATTGATATACTTTTACAAAATATCCTCATCCTCCCCGAACAGCTTCCGGGTAAAATGAATATTAAAAAAGTCGATAACAGGTCCTAAACCAAGAGCTGATACTAATGTCCCAAGCCCAACGATACCGCCGGACAGAAAACAAACAAGAGCACAGACGGCATCAGTAAAAATACGATGCCAGAAATAAGATATTTTGGGGATTCTTTTCGCCATAATCACAGATAAGCTGTCATATGGCGAAATCCCTGCGTTTGGGGTCTGATACATAGAAACACCAAAGCCGGTCACAATCGTTCCTGCTAACATGACCAATATTTTTGCAACCAATACTGTCGGCAGTGCAAAAAAATGCAGCCACAGCTCATAAAAAAAGGTCGCAATATATCCTAGGAAAATCGCATTTACGATTGTTCCCGCACCGATAAATTCCCTGCCAAAAGATAGTTCTAACAGAAAAACAAAAATATTAAGCAAAATCAAAAAATTAGCATATGAGATTCCTACCACATCGGAAAGCCCCATTACCATTCCGCTGTATGGGTCGTTTCCAAGTCCTGCAAATTTGAAGATACTGATGCCCATGCCTAAAAACACATTTCCTATTGTCATTACGACAAAACGTTTCCATCCGATTTTCTTTAAATATCCTGTTATTTTACCCATATCAATTTCTCTCTCCACGTCTCAATCAGTCTTTCCAATGACCATGCCGCATTGGCAGGACTGGTAGACGGCAGTACGATATCCTCTTTTCCTATTATTTTATGTATATACTTTTGATAGTATTTATGCGCCGTACCGCCATTCGTATAAATTCTTCTTATCTCTGTCTCTTCTAACAATCTACCGATATTATTCGGCACCACATTTTTAATCGAACTGTCACTTGAACCAACAATATCGCAGCTGGCAATAACATCCCACATCGCAGCATGATGAGACAGCATCATCTGTTTTTTCTCTTCTATCGTTTCGGGAATTTCACAATTGAGAACCGCAGCCATCACTTTCCAAAAACGGTTTTGCGGATGGTGATAAAAAAATTGTCCCTCTCTGGATTTTACACTGGGAAAAGAACCCAAAATCAAAATTTCCGCTTTTTCATTATAAAGAGGCGGTATATTATGTATTTCCATCCGTTTCCCTTTCCTGCCTGAAATATTCCTTTACCTGCAAAAGATTCTCCAGAACGATAACACTCATTTTCTGCATTTCCTCTGTTGCCGGCAGAATATCCGGAACCATAACAGGCATCATACCCGCACCATAAGCCGCACGAATACCGTTATAAGAGTCTTCAATCGCATAAGCATCTTTCGGCAGCACTTTCATTTTTTCACAAGCCATCAGATAAATATCAGGATGCGGTTTGCTCCTTTTTAATTGGTCTCCGCCCACAACGGTCTGAAAATAATCATATAATTCTGCCTGTTTTAATTCCTCCTCTACAACTGCCAATCTGGTGGAAGATGCTAACCCGACAGGTATCTCATTCTGCTTTAAATATTTCAACAACTCTCTTACCCCATTTTTTATCGGCAGACCATCCGAATTGACAACATCATGAAATATAAGAGAAGCTTCCTTTGCAAATTTATCATATGCAAAAGATTCTCCATAATGTTCATGTACAATTTCTTTTGTCTTCTCTTTATTCGTACCGATGCATTCGATAAAAACTTCTCTAATATTAGCGAGATGATATTTTTCGCCCACTTTTTCCCAACAGTCCAGAACCAGTCGTTCACTGTCAAAAATAACGCCGTCCATGTCAAAAATAACTGCTTTGCCTGTCATTCCAAGTCTCCTTCTATTCCTGCGTATTCTTTATATAAGTAAGAAAATGGTTTCCATTTGTCTCAAGCCACTCCGTTGAATCATTCATTCCTTTCTTATAGACCGTTCCGGTCAATGGGTCCATGACTACTATATTAAACTCATTAAAGCCCACAATCAATACGGCTGTACCATCCTGAAGCGTTGCAAGTACCGGAATGTCCATATTTACATAATACAAAACCGCATCCAGACTGCATCCTGATAAATCCAATACCTGTGCGTTTTCCAGATTTGCTTCCAATATAGAAGAAACACTTTTTCCCTGTCCCAGAAGATACTCTGTACGTCTTGGTACATTTTCGAACTTCAAAATGGTATTCAAGCATACGGAGAGACATGTATTTTGCTCTGTTATCTGCTCTCCCTCTATCGCCATAATCTGATTTCTGGTACTCCGGGCTGTTCTCTTCCAGATGTACTTTCCTTCATCATCAACAACTACTCCCACGTTTTCATAAGCATAAATCACTGCTTTACCGGGATTTGAAAAAATCCTCTCCATACCGTTTTTGCCATAAACATAATATCTTTTCTGCGTGATATCACTCTCCTGCAACGCAAGTTCACGATTTCCCTCAAAAATTACTTCTTTAGGCGTCAGCCGCATTAATGTTTTCGCATCAATGGCTTCTTTCACAACAATTTGCGATACCGTTTCATATTTTTCTATTACTACAGTGCTTATGCTGTTCGTTCCTCCGGAGATTTTTTCCGTACTCATAATCTGATCGTCGCTTGTAGGAAAATAACTTTCGCTTTCTTCATCCCAAGCTACTCTTGAGAGCAGGATTTGATTATCTGCAATCTCACTGTCTACTATATAAATATCTTTTTCACGATATGTTTTCAGCAGCTTACCGGTATCATCCTGTATTTTCAGGCTGTACATCGGAAATACGGTGCTGCCGGTACTGTCATTTTTAATATCCTGCTGTCTGGCAAGCCCATAGATTAAATCCTCTTCCATAAACCCGAGCAGAGAAATATACTCTCCGCTTCCCGCAGTAATATTTGTCTCAGTCTCCATGCCTAAATTCAATACTTTTAGAGTAGTACAGTGATACTTGTCATCACCCTCCTGCCATACAAGCATCTGATTTGATTTTGATACTTTAAAATTATCTTCCATCAATCCGGACACAATAATCATATAATTCTTTGATTCTAGATCAATGGCATAAACGTTCCCTTCCAGCATCAGATAACAGATGCCGGACTTACTGAGATAAGCGAGCTGATCAATATCATTTTTAAGTAATTCATAAGATTTATCATAAGGAATATAAATTAGTTCTTCAACCGTATTGGTCATACCATTATAGAGATATCCTGCAACACCGACTTCCCCCTCATGCTTTCCCCTATTCATATAACCATATACGATAAATATCACATTGCCGCCTTCATCTACATTTAGTATCTTTATTTTATGACGTGTATAGCCGCTTCTTACATCTGTAACATCATCTTCATAGAAAGAAAAAAGCCGCGCCAGTTTATGGTCTGTCACATTATAACTGTAGAGTTTATTCGAACTGATAAATGCAATGACATTTCCACCGTCACTCTCTTCCATTTCCACCTGCTTATCGACGATACCAAGCATTATTTTGTCATTGGTAAAAATATCCGTCTCCTCGTCAAAAATCTGTGTCATCTCTCTGTCAAAATCCAAAAGATACATACGCTCAGGTGTATAACGAATCCGGTAATACTCTTTTACCTGATAATAAGTTTTTTCCCTGCCGCTTCGCGTCATCACCATGTATTCCAACTGAAAAGAACCTGTCCGTTCTTCCAATTCTTTAATATCAACCACAGGCTCCGTAATGCGCTCTACCTCTAAGTCCCCCCATGTCACCTGATTAAAGCTGCTGTGTATGGTTACTTTATGAAGTGTTGAATTATCTCCCTCTGCATTGGATTCCAGATATTTTGTCAGTTCCGCCGCTTCTTCCCGATTAAATGTACGGTTATGAAAATCTAAAACATATTCGAGTTTCTCCCGAATATTCATTTCCTCAGACTGTACTATTCTTGTATAATAACGGATGGCATTTTTTTCTCTAGGCGTCAAACACAATATAAACATATACTCTTCATTGGCGCTGATTAAGTCCTTGAGCGTAATTTCACATTGAATCCGATTCTCTTTTTCTTCAAACTCTTCCACTTCGGTGTTCTCTACCAGACGTTCCCCATTCATACTCCTTACTTCAAAATATATATTCTCAATCTCATTTTCATAAGTATCAATGCTAAAAGATACTTTTCTATCCTCTCCAATTGGCAGCAAAGTATCCCGTACATAGCTGATATTCATACTGTCTGCATAGCCATGCAGCCGATTAACCGAATAGTTATCTATTTGCATGGTAACAACCGGAAACTCAGCCTGTCTCATTTCCATTGTCATATCTGTATTGCCCTGATTCATAATAGTTTCTATGCCAAACAATGCCACCAGGAATACAACCAATAAATAAATTCCTTTTAGGATAGTTTTTTTCATAAAATCAATTTCCTTCTAATAATTTCTGTAACGTTGTTTTAATTTGTAAAAATTCAGTAACATCCGCTATTTTATTTAACTCTTCTGCCTTTTTTTCTGCACTTTTTTCTGTTCGTTTGACTGCCCTTATTAATATATTTTTGGGCGTATGCTCCATATCGATAAATTCCAATAAATCTGTATCATATCCTTCCGTTTTTAACAAGTCTGCACGAAGGGCATCCGTAATCAATGCCGACATCCTTTCTTTCACAATTCCATATTGCAGAATCGGCTGCAGTTTTTCACAGGAAATTTCTCTGTTTACTTCATGTTGACAGCATGGTACGGATAAAATTACTTTTGCTCCCCAGGTTACTGCTTTTTTCAGAGCATAATCCGTTGCCGTATCACAAGCATGAAGCGTTACCACCATATCAACGCCTGTCCCTTTTTCATACTCTGCGATATCGCCTTTTATAAACTCCAATTTCTGATAACCATATTTTTTGCACAGTTCATTACAGTGAGCAATCACATCCTCTTTTAAATCAAGTCCCGTAATAGCTACATCTCTTTTCATTATTTCATGAAGATAATAATACATGGCAAATGTCAGATATGACTTTCCACACCCGAAATCTATAATACGCAGTTCCCTGTCCTTATTAAGCGCAGGAAGAATATCTTCTATAAATTCGAGAAAACGGTTAATCTGCTTATATTTATCATATCGGGAACGAATAATTCTGCCATCCGTCGTCTGAACTCCTAAATCAATTAGAAAAGGAACTGGTATTCCCTCTTTTAAAATATAATTTTTGGTCCTGTTATGATTCATAACAGTGTTATGGGACATAACAGTGTTTTGATTCATAACAGGCTTGTCCTGTCCGCCTTCTGCTTTAGCATTCCCGGCATGCTGCTTCTTTTTTATTGTCATTTTTCCTTTTTTACTGACTAAAATAATCACTTTACTATTAGTATGCTCTATTTCGCACTGTTTAAAATCCTGAGCTAAATACTGCTCAATCCGCGGAATTATTTCGATATCTTTGTAATTTGTATGAAAAACTTTTACACCCTGATATACTGTCTCCTGAAACAGAATTTCGCCCTGCAGCATAACCGGTCTGATTTTTATTTTAAAAGCCTTGTCTTTTTCTCTGGCATTACTGATAATAATCTGATACAGTCCACGGTTCACCGTATCTGTTAATACCTGTAAAAGTTCTTCTTTTATCTCCATACAATCAATCCCTCTTCTAGGTGAGAAAGGTTCGCAACGCGAACTTCTTCTCACCTTATTGTAATAAGATTTTTGCAAAAGCTCAACTAAAATTTTAGTATTCCGTTATGGTTTACATGTCTCTTCTTATAAATTTCATAATAGAGCAATACCTGTACAAACTCCTCAATCCCATCCCATGATTTTTCATCTGCACTGCCTTGCTTCTCTGTTTCCGTATGTTCCATTCGTTTGATTTTATCCATAACAGTCTGCGTCAGGCGATATAACTGCCATTTATCCGGATATTCATCATAAATGCAGCTTCCTTCATAATCTATCTGATTAAGTATTTCTGCTATAATTTTCTGATAGCGCTTTGCCTCTGTCGGATACATCTGCTGTAAGTATTCCAGATCACGTGTTACGGTATCTTCCTCCTGATAATACATCGGAAGCGGATATGCCATATAGAAAGGAAGAATTCTTGATTGATTCATTCTATTCAACTTCTAAACCTGTTTTATTCTATTTTATGCACAATGCGAGAAGAAGTTCTAAAGGCAAAAGAGGACAGATTTCAATCTGTCCTCTTTTTACCTATTTGTAATTAATTGCATTGATTCTTGCAACGGCGCGTTTTAATGACATCTCGGCACGTCTCATATCAGTGCCGGGAGCATGCTCTTTGATTCTGTTTTCTGCACGTTCCTTAGACTCTTCCGCACGTTTCAAATCAATTTCCGTCGGCCACTCTATGATTTCAGCAAGAATTGTCACTTTATCCTGTAATACTTCAACAAACCCTGCATGTAAAGCGGCTTCTTTGGTTTCATTCTCCTGAGTAATTGTTAAAATACCGGGGGCTAATATCATAGTCATCGGTATATGCTGTTTATAAATACCGACTTCACCCTCTACCGTGTTGAATTCAACCATCGACACCTCTTCTTCATAAAATACCCGATCCGGTGTGATTACTTTTAATGTGAAATTTTCTGCCATACAATACCCCCTTACTTCACGCGGGCAAGTACGTCATCAATGCTTCCTGCATTCAAGAAATGACCTTCCGGAATGTCATCATGCTTACCTTCCAGTATTTCTTTAAAGCCTCTAATCGTTTCCGCAATCGGTACATATTTACCTACATAACCGGTAAACTGCTCTGCAACGAAGAACGGCTGGGATAAGAATCTTTGAATCTTTCTTGCGCGGGAAACAACCAGTTTATCTTCCTCTGAAAGTTCATCCATACCAAGAATCGCGATAATATCCTGCAATTCTTTATATTTCTGCAAAATTTCCTGCACGCCTCTGGCTACCTGATAATGCTCATCACCAACAACTCTCGGATCCAGAATTCTGGAGGTTGACTCCAACGGGTCAACTGCCGGATAAATACCAAGCTCAACAATAGATCTGGACAATACCGTTGTTGCATCCAAATGCGCGAATGTTGTTGCAGGCGCAGGGTCTGTCAAGTCATCGGCAGGTACATATACGGCCTGAACGGATGTAATGGAACCATTCTTGGTAGAGGTAATTCTCTCCTGTAATGCACCCATTTCCGTCTGCAGTGTCGGCTGATAACCTACTGCGGAAGGTACACGTCCAAGCAGCGCGGATACTTCGGAACCTGCCTGTGTGAAACGGAAAATATTATCAATGAATAACAATACGTCCTTTCCACCTTTATCACGGAAATATTCAGCCATCGTAAGACCTGTCAAACCAACTCTCATTCTGGCTCCCGGCGGCTCATTCATCTGTCCGAATACCATCGTT